>NZ_FVZC01000007.1:600000-832138 GCF_900166585.1 Mesobacillus jeotgali
TTTTCCGGGACGACGTCTGCAACCATCGCCTGGCTGGCCGGCCAGTAAATCGAGCCGAACACTCCGACCAGGGCGAAGCAGATAAATCCAAGCATCGGTGATGTGTACCATGGAGAAACCGCGTAGGCAAAAACAAGGAAAGCAATGCCTTGCCCGAATGCTGATATAACCATCATCCGCTTGCGGCCGAACCTGTCTGCTGTATAGCCTCCGAGCAGATTGGCGAATACCGAGAACACCTGGGAAAAGATGAGCAGGAATCCTGCCTTGTCCTTTCCAAAGCTTTCGGCAAAATAGATCGTTAAAAACGGGAAAAACATCCAAAATGTTATATTCATTAATGCTTCGCCAAACAGGCGAATTTTCAGGTTCCGGTCCCAATCCCTTATCCTCATGATGCTTCTCCTTTGTTTCCTTTAAGTATTAACTTATATATGGATAGTGCCCAGCATCAGCACCTTACCAGTTCTTGATTCTGAATGATCTTCCGCAGTTTGCGAAACGAGCAGCTCGAGCCTTATCAGTCCTGTACTGAAGTTAAAAAGCAACTTCATACGCAGGCAATCCAACTCTTTTCATAGCTAAAAAAGTGCATTTTCTCTATTCGATTTAAATGACAACCAACGAATATCATACTACTCCTAAGGAATTTTTTACAAGGTAAATCCTTCTACAAGTTTTTTCAAAAAAACAGCACCTCCATAAATGAGGTGCTGTTTAAGTCTATTATTCTTTATCCTCAAGTGCTGCTTTCAGTAAGTCACCGAGGCTGGTGCCAAAATTCTCCTGGGATGGCGCATATTTTTCCTTGAGTTTACGTTCCTCACGCTTGGAAACGCCTTTTTTCTTTTTGTCCTCAGCCTTTTCGACAACATTGCAGCGTCGGCATTGGAAGTAGGCGCCTGCTTTGCCGTCGTGTATTTCCATCCGCTTGTGGCATTGCGGGCAGCGTCGGTGTGACAGCTTAGGGTCTTTATGCTTGCGGAAGCTGCATTCAGGACTAGAGCAGACAAGGATGCGTCCTTCTTTTGTCTTGCGTTCCTTCATGAACTCCCCGCACTCAGGGCACTTGGAACCTGTAAGGTTATGGGCACGGTATGTTTTGTCACTCTTCTTGATTTCAGATACCAGAAGGGAGGTCTGTTCACGAATCCTTTTTTTGAATGCCTTTGCATCGCCTTTGCCGCGGGCAATTTCCTCTAGTTCTTTTTCCCATTTTGCGGTCAGCTCCGGGGAAGTCAGTTCATCGTTCACAAGGTCGATGAGCTGCTTGCCTTTTTTCGTAGAAAAGAGACGGCCATTCTGGCGTTCGACGACCTCCGACGAAATCAGGCGTTCGATGATTTCTGCCCTTGTTGCCGGAGTACCCAGGCCGAATTTCTCCATTTTTGAAAGGATATCCGATTCAGACATGCGCAGCGGTGGCTCGGTCATCTTTTTGTTCATTGTTACCTGGCCTACAGAGTAGCTTTTGCCTTTTTCTAGATGGCCAAGAGATTGAGTGCTCGAATCATCCTCATCTTTTCCAAGAACCTTTTTAAAGCCGAGTTCAAGGATGTTCGTTTCGCGAGCGGACAATGTTTCGCCCTCGACCTCGAAGCTTGCATGGACAACTTCATATTGATAGGCCGGGTAAAATAAAGCAAGGAACCTTCGGACAATTAAGTCATAGAGCTTTCGTTCATCAGGTGACAAATCAGCGAGATGAAGCCGTTCCTCTGTCGGGATGATGGCATGGTGGTCAGTGACTTTTTCATTATTGAACACACGGCGTGCCTGGACCTTGCCCTTGTTTGCAAGTGCCGGCCTCGCTTCATCCCTGTAGCCGGACATGATTCCCTGAAGCCGGTCCGCCATCGTCGCTTCCATATCAGTCGTCAAATAGCGTGAGTCTGTCCGCGGATAGGTGACAAGCTTGTGCTGTTCATACAAGCCCTGAAGCACATTGGATGTTTTCTTTGCCGAGAAGCCGAAGCGTTTATTGGCGTCACGCTGCAATTCTGTAAGATCATACGGCATCGGCTGCGGATCAGACTTCTGCTTGCGGTCAAGTGATTTCAGGATTGCTTTTTTATTGGAAAGCTTCTGTTTGATCTGTTCTGCTTTTTCCTTGGAAAAAATTCGTTTTTCGCCTTTATGCTCCCATTCTGCATTCAGGGAGCCAACCTTTGCCTGGATGGTCCAGTAATCCTTAGGGACGAATTTGTTAATTTCATCCTCACGCTCGAGTATCATGGCCAAAGTCGGTGTCTGAACCCGGCCGGCAGATAATGGATCCTTATATTTGGTTGTCAAAGCCCTGGAGACATTCAAGCCAATCAGCCAGTCAGCCTCAGCTCTGCATACAGCTGATTCGTAAAGATCTTCAAACTGCTTGCCAGGCTTCAGATTTTTGAACCCATCTTTGATGGCCCGGTCGGTCTGGGAAGAAATCCACAAGCGTTTGATTGGCTTCCGCCAGTTGATGCGTTGAAGAATCCATCTGGCGACAAGTTCCCCTTCACGCCCGGCGTCAGTAGCGATGATGAATTCGCTGACATCCTTGCGTTCGGCGAGATGCTCAATCGCCTTAAATTGATGGCTCGTCTGCTTGATGACCTTCAGCCCCATTTTATCAGGGATGATTGGGAGCTCCTCAAGTTTCCAAACCTTATACTTAGGATCATAGTTCTCCGGCATCTTTAGTTCGATCAAGTGGCCAAGTGCCCAGGTCACGATATATTGATTTCCTTCAAAATAGCTTTTATTTGTTTTATTACAGCCAAGCACACGCGCAAGCTCACGGGCAACACTTGGTTTTTCTGCAAGGACTAATGATTTCATAATTGCTCCTTTCAAAAAACAACAGTTTACATATGCTTTACTTAGTATAATAGAAAAAACCGAATTTTTGTAATGGGGGAGAGTATGAGCGATTATATTAAAGAAATCCGCGCCTTGATTAGCAGCCGTCCGTTCATCCTGGCTGGGTCTGCTGTCCTTGTTTTTAATAAGGAATATGAAGTGCTGCTGCAGCTTCGGACTGATACTGGCAGTTGGGGGATTCCAGGCGGTGCGATGGAACCTGGCGAGAGTTTTGAAGAGACAGCCCGCAGAGAATTATATGAGGAAACGGGACTGCATCTGAATACATTGAAGTTTTTGGATGTGATCGCTGGTGAGGAATACTACTTTCAATATCCGAACGGCGACGAAATCTATAACGCGATTGCATTGTACGCTTGCACCGATTGGGAAGGCGTGCTGCAAATACTCGACGGCGAAAGCAAGGAGCTGCGCTTTTTTGCATTGGACAATCTCCCTGCTCTTCAAGGCAGGCCTGAGTTGATCTTAAGCAAAATAAATGATTATGGAATCCTGCCTGTCATCAGGGAAATTGAGCTGTTTGATGTGCTGGCAGCGGCCGAAATCCTCGATCTACAGAGAAAGTCATACAGAATAGAAGCAGATTTGATTGGAACGGATGAAATCCCTCCTTTAAAGGAAACATTCGAGCAGCTGCAAAATTGCGGTGAAACCTTCCTTGGCTATTATCTTGATGGCCGTCTTGCTGGTGCGGTTTCTTTTAAAATAGACAGGGAAGTGATGGATATTCATCGTATGATGGTTGATCCAGACTTTTTCCGCAGAGGAATTGCCAGGAAGCTGATTGCATATTTGGAACATCAAAACTTCTCCGAAATGATTGTCTCAACCGGTGCTGCAAATACACCAGCGATAAAGCTCTATGAGAAACTTGGCTTCGTGAGGCAAAATAACTCAGCAGTAGGTGGCGGGCTGGTGATCGCCAATTTTAAAAAGCGGCGAAATTGATGGCTTCATGCAAAAGGACCGGGCAGCATGCCAGGTCCTTTAAGCATTATTCCTTTATTTTGACTGCCGTTCCTGTGGCGATGCACATCATCATACCTTCGCGCAGTGTCTCGAAGTCAAGGTCAACACCGATTATGGCATTGGCGCCCATCCGGCGCGCTTTGTCCTCCATTTCGCGAATCGCGATTTCACGCCCTTCCGCTAGCTTATTTTCATAAGCAGAACTCCTGCCCCCGATTACATCGGTGACGCTTGCCAAAAAGTCACGCACCACATTTGCCCCCATAATCGCTTCTCCAGAGACAATCCCCAAATATGAGTCCACTTCTTTGCCTTGCAATGCCGATGTAGTTGTAACAATCATGTTTATTCCTCCTCAATTTTCAAGTGAAGCGTGTAAAATACTGTGTATGAGTACATATACGAAGACCGGTGGAAAAAGTTTCAAAAAAAAGAACCCGGCCAGAATAGCTGGGTCCGGGAATGAATATTAAACGTCTTCTTCCTCAATCCGGTTTTTAAATGCTTCCTGTACGACCAGGAATTCCTCGTCTTCCTGTGCTTCGGTTTCAGGCCGTTTTGCTTTTAGCGCACCTGATGGCAAGTCTCCGGGATGGCCTTTTTTCTTATGGTTAAAATCTTTTCCTCTGCTCATTCATGAACCCTCCTTTCCTGTCAAAAGTAGTTTTTCCTGATGGAACCTGAAATATAAAAAATGAACAGCATATGATTATATAGATACAAATTTTAAGAAAGGAGGGCGCTGTTATGGATGAAAAACTTTATGCTGAAGATTTAGTGGAGTGCCCGACTGTTTTTTGTGCAAACCGAGACGATCAGGCTCCGTTATTTACGGCAGATGCCTTGATAAATGGGGATATCAAAAAGATTAATCTGGAGGATTATCGGGGAAAGTGGGTGATTTTATTTTTCTACCCAAGCAATTTCACTTTCGTTTGACCTACAGAACTGGCGGCGGTCGCCGCTATTTACCCTTATATTAAGGCTCTGGGTGCAGATTTGATGTCGATTAGCACGGACAGTGTATACAGCCACAGGGTGTTTAAACAAACATCGCCTTCCTTGAAAAATGTGACGTACCCAATGGTCAGTGACAGAACACAGGTCATCAGCCGGGCATACAGGGTTCTTGATGCTGCAAGTGGTGCTTGCTTCAGGACATCCGTGTTCATCGATCCGGAAGGGATCATCAGGGTAAAGCTTACTTATCCTGGTAATGTTGGCCGAAATCTCCCCGAACATCTGAGAATCCTCCAGGCCCTTGATTATGCAAAACAAACTGGTAAGAGTGTACCGGCAAACTGGGTACCCGGTCAGCCAGGTGTCAGTACGAATCCATCAAATATAGGGAATATTTAATTGCTGCAGGTCCTGATTACAGGGCCTATTTTTTGTCTGTGATACGCATCACAAAATCAAGAAAAAATGTCACAGAAAATCTACAAAAATCTTCGATATCACTCACAAAGTTTTTTTAAAATAGAATCAGGACTATGTTAATTGTTTCACAAACTAAAAATTTGGGAGGAACCAAAAATGGATGAGGTCTTGATTTTAAGCCGGATCCAGTTTGCTGTAACTGTGTTTTATCATTTTTTGTTTGTTCCGTTGACGCTTGGATTGGTCATCCTTGTCGCCATCATGGAGACCAAGTATGCACGGACACTAGACCAGACTTATAAAATGATGGCGGATTACTGGGGAAAGCTGTTTGCGATCAATTTTGTTCTTGGTGTCATCACTGGCATTACGATGGAGTTTCAATTTGGGACGAACTGGTCTGAGTATTCGAAGTATATGGGAGATATCTTTGGCTCGCCGCTTGCGATTGAAGCTCTGGCCGCTTTTTTTCTTGAATCCACCTTCATGGGCATCTGGCTGTTCGGCAAGGATAAGTTCTCACCCAAGATGCGGGCAATTTCCATCTGGATGGTCGCCCTCGGGACCAATATTTCTGCTCTCTGGATTATCACTGCAAATGGATTCATGCAAAATCCGGTAGGCTACGTCCTGAAGAATGGCCGTGTGGAGTTGAACAGCTTTTCAGAGCTCGTCACGAATCCATATGCATGGTACATGTTCGTACATACTGTCATAAGTGCTTATATTGTCGGGGCTTTTTTCATGATGGCCATCAGCGCGTACCACTTGCTGCGCAAAAATGAAACGGCTTTTTATAAAAAATCGTTTAAATATGGACTGGCTATGGCATTGTTCTCTGCCACTTTAACTCCATTCATCGGACACCAATCCGGGGTGTTTGCGGCAAAAATGCAGCCGGCAAAAGGTGCGGCAATGGAAGCAGTATGGGAGACACAGAAAGAGATGCCTTTTCATCTTATTCAGATACCCGATCAGGAAAATGAGCGCAATGCTTTTGAGGCAATCAGCATACCAAAGCTCGGAAGCTTCTTTTATACTAACTCCTTCAAAGGCGAAGTAACTGGCCTGAGGGATATACCCGCGGATGAACGGCCTAACGTGGAACTGGTATTTTATGCATTCAGGGTCATGGTTGCGCTTGGTGTCTTTTTTCTTGCTGTCTCATGGTATGGCCTTTATCTATATCGAAAAAATAAACTCGAGAACTCCCCAAGATATTTGAAGCTCGTCCTTTACTCTGTACTCCTCCCATACATTGCCATCAATGCAGGCTGGATGGTAGCAGAAGCGGGCAGACAGCCATGGGTTGTCTACGGGCTAATGAAGACTTCCGAAGGGGTATCTCCATTAGCTGTATCCCAGGTGGTTTTCTCGCTTGCAGCACTTGTCATTTTCTATACTGTCCTGCTGATTGCGGATGTTTATTTGATCATTAAGTATGCGAAAAAAGGGCCGGAATCAGAGGTTAAATATGGTCTTGGAGGGGGCGTGAAGCATGTCTCATGATACACTGGCGATTATTTGGTTCGGGCTCTGGGGCTTGATCTGGACGGTTTACTTTATCCTTGATGGATATGCGCTTGGAACAGGGATGCTATTCCCGTTCATTACAAAAAACCGGCAGGAACGAAATCAGCTGCAGGAAGCAGTCGGCCCGTTCTGGGGCGGGAACGAGGTATGGCTTATTACAGCGGGAGGAGCAACATTCGCAGCATTTCCGGCCGTCTATGCGGACATGTTCAGCTTTTTATACACGCCGTTATTTCTCGTATTGATTGCCCTGTTCATAAGGGCCATTGGTCTTGAATTCATGCATAAGGATGACAATCCAATCTGGCAGGCAGCGTGTAAATGGGCTTTTTTTGCGGGAAGCTTCCTGATCGCCTTCTTGTTTGGTGTGACATTCGCAAATCTGTACAGAGGCCTGTTGATTGGAGCCGATGGCTATGAGGGAAATCTGTTTAGCCTTCTCAATGGCTACGGAATTTTAGGAGGATTATTATTTGTCTCTTTATTCCTGCTATCCGGTTCATTATGGATTCAGATAAAGACTGCAGGACAAACGGCAGTAAGAGCCCATAGGCTTTCACGCTTTTTGGCAGGAGTGGCGCCTGCGATGCTGTCCCTATTCTTCCTGGCAACTGTGAACCGCACACCATTGCTCGATAACTACTCACATAATCCAATTCTCTGGATGGTACCTGCTCTGGCATTGACAGCCATGCTTTCCTCCGCGTACTTTATTTTTAAAAAGAAAATTGGCTATGCCTTTACTGCAGTATGTGTGACCATTTTCACCAAAATGGCATTCGGGTTCATTGGCATGTTCCCGAACATGCTGCCATCAAGAATAGACAGCGCCTATAGTGTCAGCCTATATGACGCCGCAGGAAGCAAGCTGAACCTGACCATCATGTTCATCGTCGCGCTCATCTTCGTGCCAATCATCATTGCCTATCAAATATGGAGCTACACACTATTCAAGGACAAAATCCTAAAAGAAAGCGCAAAAGGATACCAATAAGAGAGTTAGGGGAGAACGGAATTCTTATAGCGAGGAATTTCATGACATAAGGGTCGTATTAGGAGAGACGGCACCCTTATGGCGAGGAATGTCGTCGCATAAGGGTGTCATTAGGAGAGAACGGCACCCTTGTGGCGAGGAATGTCGTCACATAAGGGTGTCAATAGGGGAGAACGGCACCCTTATGGCGAGGAATATTGTCACATAAGGGTGTCAATAGGGGAGAACGGCACCCTTATGGCGAGGAATGTCGTCAGATAAGGGTGTTATTAAGGGAGAACGGCACCCTTATGGTGAGGAATGTCGTCGCATAAGGGTGTCATTAGGAGAGAACGACACCCTTATGGCGAGGAATGTCGTCACATAAGGGTGTCATTAGGGGAAAACGGCACCCTTATGGTGAGGAATCACGTCACATAAGGATCACATTAGGAGAGAACGACACCCTTATGGCGAGGAATGTCGTCAGATAAGGGTCGTATTAGGAGAGACGGCACCCTTATGGCGAGGAATGTCGTCAGATAAGGGTGTTATTAAGGGAGAACGGCACCCTTATGGTGAGGAATGTCGTCGCATAAGGGTGTCATTAGGGGAAAACGGCACCCTTATGGTGAGGAATCACGTCACATAAGGATCACATTAGGAGAGAACGACACCCTTATGGCGAGGAATGTCGTCACATAAGGGTGTTATTAGGGGAGAACGGCACCCTTATGGTGAGGAATGTCGTCAGATAAGGGTGTCATTAGGGGAGAACGGTACCCTTATGTCGAGGAATGTTGTCACATAAGGGTGTCATTAGGGGAGAACGGCACCCTTATGGTGAAAAATGTCGTCAGATAAGGGTGTCATTAGGGGAAAACGGCACCCTTATAGCGAGAAAACCCGCCGCATAAGGGTGTCATTAGGAGAGAACGACACCCTTATGGCGAGGAATCTCTTCACATAAGGATCACATTAGGCGGGAACGGTACCCTTATAGCAAGAAAATCCACCATATAAAGATAACCTTTGGCGGGAATAAATCCTCCCTCCTGAGAAGACTTAACTAAAGGTCATAAACTAACAACAGCCAAATAAAAGACCTATTAGATTCACTCTAATAGGTCTCATTTCTATGATAGGTCGGTAAGGGTAATTTTTATTTTTGCCTTAGTGCCAACGTTTTTTTCAAAAACTGTATTTTCTTTTTTCAGGTAGCTGGCATACGATCTGTTCCATTTTTTTATGGTGACAATGGACAAAATAATCGTGACCGCAAGTATAGCTGCGATGGTTGGCCAAAAGGCTGCGGAGACATAACCTCCTGAGTAAGCTAACCCAATCGGTGAGAATACAACATAGATAATAGCAACGAGTGCAAGCAGGATCACTGATACAGGTAATGTGTATTTCCATGGCACCATATTAACGGCTGCTTCTGAACGGAAGGTATATGGTGTCGCTCTTGGTTTCCAGATCCCGAATGCGAGCATAATCGCGACTTCTACCACGAATAGGATTGCGTATATATGGATGAAGTGGATGGGAACAGTATAGTCGAAAAGATGCTGTGTACCCCAGACCATCATATAATATGCAATAACGTGGAAGATTATCACGACTTTTGCTGCAAGTGACGGTACGCGTTTCGAGAAGATGCCGACAAGCAGGATGGCGATGATCGGAATATTGAAAAAGCCTGTGAATCTTCTGATCAGATCCCATAATCCTTCAGGCGCGTTCATCAAAAGCGGTGCTATACATAATGAAATGACCGCCAGCAGCGTTCCGGAGATTTTGCTTACGGAAATCAACTTCGCGTCATCTGCTTCTGGGTTGTAGCGGGCTTTATAGATATCGAGTGCGAACATAGTAGCCGCGCTGTTCAATAAAGAATTGAAAGAGCTCAATACAGCGCCCAGCAGGACTGCCAGGAAGAAGCCTGACATCCATGTCGGAAGGACATCGGAAATCAACGCCGGATAGGCTAGATCAACGGACTTTAAGCCGTCTCCATACATATGGAAGGCAATGACACCTGGAATCATCATCGTCAGCGGTACAAGCAGCTTGTAAAAACCAGTGATTAATACACCCTTTTGGCCTTCTGCGAGACTCTTTGCGCCGAGAGTTCTCTGGATCACATACTGATTTGACGCCCAATAGAAAAGATTGGCAAAAATCATCCCAGTAAAAATAGTCCCAAATGGCACGGAGTCCTGCTTCGTCCCTATAGAGTTCATTTTTTCGGTATTGGTTGTCGCGATTTGTTTCATTCCATCACCGATATTGCCGTCACCAAGGGCAATCAGGCCGAGTACCGGAACAAGCAGTCCGATGATGATCAAGCCAACACCATTCAAGGTATCTGAAATAGCCACTGCTTTCAGACCTCCGAAAATAGCATAGATGGCTCCTATGATCCCGATGATCCAGATGACGATCCATACCGATGCTTCATAAGAAATGCCAAATAGCTCAGGGACATTGAAAAGCTGCAGGACCGCAAGAGCTCCTGAATAAAGCATGGACGGTGCAGTAACGAATATGTACCCCAGCATGAACAGAAATACAGTGTATTGTCTTACCCCTTCATCAAACCGTTTGCTTAAAAACTCGGGAAGGGTGGTGAAATTTCCACCAAGGTATTTTGGAAGCAAGTATGTAGCCATGATTATGATTGAGAAAGCGGCAGTGACCTCCCAGGCCATGTTGGATAAGTTTGTTCTGTAGGCTTGTCCATTCAAACCGACCAGTTGTTCTGCGGAAAGATTGGTAAGCAGCAGTGAACCAGCGATAAAACCTCCTGTCAGACCCCTGCCAGCCAGGAAATAGCCAGCTGAATCACTGACTTCGCCTTTCGTTTTTACATAAGAATACCAGGCTACCAGACCCATGAAAAAGGCAGCCGATACGAGCGTGAATCCAATTCCCCCAAAATTCATTTTTTGACACCCCTTGATGTGTAATTTTTTCCCTATTTAATAACCTCCTTGCTGCCTCTCTAAACCTTTAACGCAATAAAATATTATTTCCAAATATTTTAATTAGAAAAAAATGGATGAAAGTTATATACTGATAGTAGCAATGTTGAATTTAATGGACGGGAGTGGTTCAGATGGATTTTTCAATGATAATATCGGAAGACCGTATCAAGCGTGCCTATAAAGACGGTGAGTTTGAAAACTTGCCTGGCTACGGAAAACCGTTGAATCTGGAAGATTTATCAGCAGTTCCGGAAGAATTAAGAATGGCTTACAAGATGCTGAAAAATGCTGGTTTTTCTCCAGAAGAACAAAGGCTAAGGCAGGAAGTTATGTCAATCGAAGACCTGATCCGAACTTGTGAAAACCCGGAAGAGAAAACCAGGCTGAACCAGGAACTCAGTGCAAAATTGCTAAAGTACAATAAAATCATGTCCAGCAGGGGTGCCAGGACAAATTCTTCTATATTTAAAAATTACGAGCGGAAGATTGAAAAGAAACTATTATAAATAAAGGGCCAGGCGGGAATTCCCGCCTGGCCCTTAAATGTTTAGAAGTTCATGTGAAAAGTCCTGTTCAGCTTATCGATCTTACCAGGGGCTATGCGTTTTTTTTGGTTACGCCCCTAGTGTCTTGATTTTTTCAGCAGCACCCGCTGTCTGGCTGACGTAAGCTGCTATTGTCTGATTATCATCATTCAATGTTTCAATTGTTGCGTTCATTTCCTCGAGGCCCGCGGTGGCCTGCTCGATAATCGCAGCCAGCTCACGTGTGGATGCTTCGACATCACCTGTCTGATTCATGACATCACTGACCGTTAATTCGAATTGGCCGAATTGAGTGGTCAGTTCGCGAAGAGTACTGCTGACTTCTCCGAAGAATCCGGAAACTTCCTCAACCGCAGAACGGCTTTCTTCGAGCTTTTCACTGCTGTCGTTCATTTTTTCCAGTGCAGCTGAGTTTGTTTCATTTACAGAAGTAAGGTTCTCAGTAATCTGAATGGCGGTTTCCTTTGTCATTTCGGCAAGCTTGCGAATCTCATTGGCTACTACCGAGAAGCCCTTTCCAGCTTCGCCGGCGCGTGCGGCTTCAATTGATGCGTTAAGGGCAAGCAGATTCGTTTGCTCGGTGATATTGCGGATGTTGACGATGAATCCATTCGTTTCTTCGATTTTTTTTGTCAGCATGGAGAAGGTCTGGCTCAGTTCGGATATCGAAGCCGCCAGCTCCTTCATATCGCCCTGAAGCTCGCCAATCTTAACAGAACCGCTTTCGGAAGCTTTGGCAGCCTGTAAGGTATTTTCAGAGAGCAAGACTGACATATCAGACATTTCGTCCATTCTTTGCTTAGTCATCTCGGCATTCTCGGAAATTTGGTTGATCTGTTCAGTCTGCACCTGGCTTCCGGCAGAAATTTCATTTACAGCGATTTTCATTTCTGTTTGTGAAGACAGATGGGTCTGGATTTGTTCATTGATTTTGCCAAGACTCTCTGTTACGACAAGCAGCTCGCTATGGAGCAGGGCGCTATGCTGTTCCTTACGGGCTTTTTCATTTTCCGATTCTGCTAGAAAAGCTTCCAGTGATTTAAACGCATTGCTGTTTAAGCGAATCAACACGAATAGCACTGCGCCAAGCAAAATATAACAGAGCAGGATTGCCGCGAAGGTGCTGCTTAAAAAATCCTGATTCTCTGTGGCAAGCAAGGTATTCATGACCACTGCCGCCAACCCAAGACTGTAGCCGGTAATAAAGACCTTCAGGTTGAAATGGATGGCGGAGAAGACGGCCAGAAATAACAGAACCAGCAAAAACGCCCCGTTCCCTCCAAACATTCCGATATAAAAGAAATGGTGGATGAAGATAGCAGCAAAAGCGGCATAAGGGAATAAGGCTTCCTTCTTAAGCCATAGCTGGAAGATTAGAAAGAACAGAACAAAAAATGATAATTCACTTACATATACCATTGTTTTGAGCATTGTTTCCTTTTCAATAATGGTATAAACAGATGTCGCGATCAGGGATACCGAATAAGTACTGAGCATTAAGATGTTCTTCTTTTTCGTATCCTGTCTGCGGAGATTTTCAATAGCCTCCACGTTAATCCCCCTTAGATGGTAAATGTCTTTACATATGTTATATCGGCATAAAAAATCACAAACTTAATGGCAGGCGAAAAATTATTTTTTGGTCCTCATTTCAGTTAAATTACTTAAGATTTATAAAAATATGTCGAAATAAAAAGAGATATTATGACAGTCACGAATTAGAGATAGAAGTTAAAGCAAAGCAGACAGGGGAGTCGTACATGGATAAGTCGTCAATTATTGGTGTCATATTAGCAATCATTGCGGTAGGAGTCGGGATGGTGTTCAAAGGTGTCAGCCCGAGTGCCCTTGCCAACCCCGCAGCGATCTTAATCATAGTGGTGGGTACTGTTGCGGCGGTGACAATCGCCTTTCCCGCAAATGAACTGAAGAAAGTACCCAAGCTGTTTAAAATTTTATTTAAAGAACAAGAAAGTGCAGATTTACCTTCATTAATTCGTTTGTTTTCTGAATGGGCCCAGCTTGCCCGTAAAGAAGGGTTGCTTGCGCTTGAGGCGAAAACGAGTGAAGTGGATGATGAGTTTTTGAAAAATGGCTTATCGCTTGCTGTTGATGGCCAGAGTGCTGATTATATCAGGGATGTTTTAACTGAAGAGGTTGAAGCGATGGAGGAACGCCACTTATCAGGTGCCGCGATTTTCACCCAGGCTGGCACTTATGCACCAACTTTAGGGGTTCTGGGTGCAGTAGTTGGCCTGATTGCGGCGTTGAGTCATATGGACAATACAGACGAGCTTGGCAGAGCAATCAGTGCTGCCTTCGTTGCAACATTATTGGGGATCTTCACTGGTTATGTTTTATGGCACCCATTCGCCAATAAATTGAAGCGCAAATCCAAACAGGAAGCGCAAGTGAAATACATGATGATTGAAGGTATTCTTTCCATCCTTGAGGGGGAAGCACCGCGGGTGATTGAACAAAAGCTCGCTTCCTATCTGCCAGCTGGGGAACGGAAGCTGATACTTGAAGAAAGCGTCGTGGCCCAGGATGAGTAAGAAAAGGAAAAAGAAGCATCATGAGGATCATATGGACGAATCCTGGCTGATTCCATATGCGGATCTGCTCACTCTCCTGCTGGCATTGTTTATCGTCCTGTTCGCAATGAGTTCAGTAGATGCCGTTAAGTTTCAGCAGATGTCAAAGGCATTCAATGATGTTTTCACAGGAGGGACAGGGGTGTTCGACTTCCAGAGCCCGATGCCCGAAGGCCAGATGGAATCGCCTGATGAACGTAAAGAAGACGTTGAAAAGAATGATAAGGAAACGACTGATACTGCCAAAGATCAGATGGAGCTTCTGGCCATCCAGCAGAAGGTCAATTCCTATATAGAAGAAAAAAAACTGACAGATAAACTCAATACAAAACTTACCGATGAGGGACTGCTGCTGACAATTCGGGACAATGTCCTCTTTGAATCAGGCAGGGCAGAGGTCCGGGCTACAGATACCAATATCGCAAATGAAATTGCGGACTTGCTGGTTATGGAGCCTCCCCGGAATATTATCATCAGCGGGCATACAGATAATGTGCCGATCAGGACCGCGAGATATGAATCGAATTGGGAACTGAGTGTCATGAGAGCCGTTGAATTCATGAAGATCATTTTGAAAAATGAACAGCTTGATCCTCGCTGGTTCAGTGCCAAAGGATTTGGGGAGTTTCAGCCAGTAGCTACCAATGACACCACAGAAGGCAAGGCAAGGAACCGCCGGGTAGAAATTTTAATTCTTCCGCGGACAAGCAATAATCCGGGACAATAAACAAACTGCTGCCAGGCAAAATGGCAGCAGTTTTTTGTTGAAAAAATATTTTGGGTATTTTCATAATTTTGGTTATTTGCTATGATTTAGGAATCTTAATTTCCGAGGTAAAAAGAAATGAATAAACTAAAAGGCTATTATAAGCAATTCCACCCGATTGTCTGGGTGCTCCTGGGCGGTACTGTTCTTGCAAGGGGATCCGCTTTTGCAACATTGCCATTTCTGGCCATCTATCTTTCTAGGAATCTGGATCTGCATCCAGTATTGATCGGGATCACGATTGGAATCAGTCCATTGTCTGGAGTGATTGGCGGCTTCCTTGGCGGCCATTTATCAGACAAATACGGCCGCAAGCCGGTGATGATTGGTTCGTTGTTTGCGATGTCGCTTGTCTATTTTGGCTTCATGATTGCTGAGACCCCGGGATGGTTCATTGTCCTGAATGCACTGAATGGCTTGAGCGGCTCATTTTTTGAACCGACCGGCCAGGCGCTGATTGCCGATTTAACAGAAAAAAGCAAGCGTATGAGGGCATTTTCACTAAGATATACGGCTATCAATATCGGAGCTTCTGTCGGCCCGTTACTCGGTGCCTATCTGGCTGTCGTTTCAGCTAAATCAGCTTTCATGGTAACAGGAATCATGTATTTCATTTATGTCCTCATACTGTCATTGATGATGAAGAAATACAATCTGGGCAACCCGGTGGGTGAAGGTTCAAAAGTAACATTCGCCAGTTCATTAAAAATCATCAGCAAAGATAAAGCCTTAAGATATTTGATACTGGGAACAATCATCATTAATTTTGGCTATTCACAAATGGAATCCAATGTACCGCAATATCTAGAATCATCTATTGCAAATGGGGTGCTTGTCTATTCCGTGATGCTTTCGATCAATGCAGTGATGGTTGTCTTGCTGCAAATGCCAATCAGCCACATCGCAGAAAAGTTCAAGACGATGCAGGTGATGATGGCCGGTGCGGTTTTCCTCTCATTGGGAATGCTGACATTTGGATTTGTGACTGGCT
This sequence comes from Mesobacillus jeotgali, assembly GCF_900166585.1. Lineage (NCBI taxonomy): Bacteria > Bacillati > Bacillota > Bacilli > Caryophanales > Bacillaceae > Mesobacillus > Mesobacillus jeotgali. The sequence continues at coordinate 615,607 of NZ_FVZC01000007.1, forward strand.
GGTACACTTGCATAATAGCGATTATCTTCATAACCATAGGAGAAATACTTATCTTTCCATCAAGCAGTTATCTTGTTGACCAGCTTGCAACAGATGAACTAAGGGGAACGTACTTTGGAGCGGCGCAGTTCCGGAGGATCGGCCATTTTCTGGGACCGATTGTCGGTGGTTTTTTACTGAAAGAAGCAGGAGGGACGATCTTATTTACTTTTGTTTCTTTCGCAGTGCTTGGAAGTATCCTTTTTTTCATCCAGGGTAACAGAATTTTTGTAAAAACAGCACCATCAGTAATGAAAAGTTAACAAAAGAGAGCAAGATTCCATGGAGAATCTTGCTCTCTTTTGTGTTTATAGGCACTTTATTAGATAAAATAGCGAACTTAAAAAAATCCCAGGAAGAATCGAAGCATAAAAAAGGAAACCGATTAAATTTTACTCGGTTTCCTTACCCGGCATGTCTGGCTGGCACATTTTATCGATCGCAGCGCCGATGACTAACATCATAATGATTGGAATGGAGAAGTTCAGTATATGAACAATAGTCATGTCCATAACCCCCTCTGAATTATAAGGTTTACATATTACTTACATTATATTGTATTTGTCACAAAATAGACACAATTAAATTTGACTATTCTGAATATTTTCCGCTCTCATTGCACGATATGTATTAACTTCAAAGTTCTCAACATAGATTCCAAGATTTCCACACATGCGTGGGGAAAAAGTAAGGAATTTTAACAGTTTTACTATTATCAATGGCTGCCTCATTTAATAATTGGAACTAAATTTTAATAGTATTGTGTATATTCGGACAAAGGTATAAGATTTAATTGGTAAGCTATATTCTGGAAATAGCGAGGTGCGCTGCATGAACGAAAAAGAGGCCCTTATTTTAAAGCTGATCAAAGAGGATCCGTTCATTTCACATTTTGATCTTGCCGCAAAGGCAGATTTACCGGGTGACAGAGTTGCTGGCTATATTTCCTCCTTAATGAAGCAGGGAAAGATCGTGGGGAGAGCATATGTTTTACCAGAGCAACGGCAGGTATTATGTGTAGGTGGCGCTAATATCGACCGCAAAATATGGTCAAAAGGGGTGCTGGAACTGGGTACTTCTAACCCGGCTGAGAGTTCAAAGTCCTGTGGAGGGGTTGCCAGGAATATAGCCGAGAACCTGGGCAGGCTTGGAAGCGGTGTCAGTGTGCTGACGGCCGTAGGTGAAGACCACGAAGGACACTGGCTGATGGAATACACTAGGGCTTTCGCCGATGTCGCTCCGTCAGAAATCCTAAAGGGACATTCTACTGGAACATATACGGCTGTGCTGGATCAGGAGGGTGAGATGACTGTCGCTTTAGCGGAAATGTCACTCTATGATTCTATTACTCCTGAATTCATCGATCGCAAATGGAGTTACTTTGCTTCCTCGGATTTCATCATGCTGGATACCAACTTTCCTGCTGATGTGCTCAATCGGATCATCGAGCGATGCCGTAAGGAAAACATCCAGCTTTGTATCACGCCAGTGTCATCTCCAAAAGCGAAGAAGTTGCCTCATGACCTGCTGGGGGTTACATGGCTGATTGCAAATAAGGATGAAGCTGAAGCCATTTCAGGGATCAAGATTGAAACAGAAGGGGACTTTTTCAGAGCGGCCGAAACAATCATACATAAAGGCGTTGAAAAGGTTGTCATCAGCCGCGGTGATAAAGGACTGATTTACTTTACTGAAAAAGGAGAAGCAGGCGTACTGATTCCTCCGGCGATTTCTATCATCGATGTAACGGGAGCCGGTGATTCGCTGGTGGCCGGTATCATTTATGCCCATCTGAACCGCATCCAGACTGAGGATGCCTGCAAGATTGGAATGGCCTGTTCCATACTTACATTGCAGTCAATCGAAACAGTCAATCCGATTTTGAATAATCAACAATTGCTAGAAACATTTAAACAAAACTTTAAATAAGGCGAGGTACAGCATGCTGGAAAACAGGATTGAATACTCTCGCTCGAGTATCTGGAAACCCGGGCATACCTCTTGCAGGCTTTGGGACCGATTCACTGCCAGCATTTATACCAGGACTAGCGAAAGGGAAAAGCCTAGTCGCCAATATCGCGCTTGTCAAAAACAATGGAAGTGCGGGAGCAAAGATTGCCGCCAGCCTTTCCTAGCAGGAAATCAGCCTTTAAGGCTGATTTTTTTTGTTTAGGATACTTATATTAGGTCTAATGAGCCCTTTCGGATTGTACTTTATAGTAATATTCATTTTTAAAATTTCGTGAAATCAAGGTAGTAGGAGAAGGTAGTCTTTACTGATTCCATTTTTAATTGCCTCATCAACCAGAATCTTCTCTGATTTGGTTGTCTGCTGTCCCATCAAGTCTTCTCCTCTCTCGATATAGCTGAGGCATGACTTGGAAACCTCTGCTTTTAGAGAAAGTTCGATAAGTTTCTTTCGAGCCTTAGTCTTTGGATTCCTTTTCCAATCATCATATGGTTGTTTTAATTCATTATAACGAACATTAGTATTCTTTAAAAAACACAAGAAAGTGAGAAAACGGCAGTATTTTCTTAAAAAAGAACGAAAAATGTTCTTTTTTAAGAAAATTTGCCTTATTATCGAATTTTTCAGAAATGATTCCTATGAACTATACTCGAATAAAGATGTGGAACAAATAATATAAAGGAGGCGGATGGTGATGTACAGGAAAAACTGTGATAGATGCAACCGTCCATCGTTTAGCAGCAGTGAACAAGGGGAATGGATATGTCCGATCTGTGGTCAAGATCTGACAAGGTATCCATTTTTCGATGCCATCAGCCTAGAAAAAGCAGTCATAACTTCCCGTAGGAAAAGGCTGACCTTTTCACCATCTTCGCAGTCCAAAGCACTATCTTCAGATTTATGGGGGTGAATCCTAAAAAAGAGTTCAACAATAAGGGAGATAATATGACAAAAAACCTCCGCTGATTGGTTGGAATTTTCAGAAAAGTAAAGCGTGAGATTGTGATTTTGTAATTATTTGGAATATAAGCTAGGAAATCGATGTGATACAGCCGACAAATAATTACATGTTAAATATATAGAACAATGTACAATGACTTTAGGAGTAAAAGATTAAGCAAAAAGATACAGATAAAGGCAAACTGATTGAAAAATCAGGACGCAAAGTCACGGATCTAAGGTACAAACGTACTATGATGGCCGGGCCGCCTGGGATACTAACTGTATTTTGGGGGGAAGAACTTGATTAAAGAGCAGGTAATTTTCGAAGAATTGGATACAGAATGGATGCAGCTTATATTGGAAGCATTGGAAATGGGAATTAATAAAGAGGAAATCAGAGAGTTTTTAATGCAGTCTAGCGGGCAATTATAAGTTTTCTACATAGAAATAATAATATTGAGCAGCTCTTAGGGAGGTGCTTTTTATTTGCGTAAAAAAAGGACAGGCAATATGCTGTCCTTGAAGTTATTTATTGCTGATTCTCCATTTATTAAACTCTAGAAATTCGCGGAACTGGTCTTTGCTGATTCCGGAATCCATTGCTTCTTTAACAAGATTAACCCATTCGGAATCCATATTTTCCTTGTCGACTTGTTCATGAATTAATTGATCAACTGGCACATTCAGGACTCCAGCAATCTTTTCTAAAAATTGAATAGAAGGATTTGTTTGCAGATTCCGTTCCAGCGAGCTTAAATAGGACTTAGCTACGCCAGCCTGTTCTGCCAATTCGGATAGGGACATTCTTTTTTCTTGTCGAAGTTTTTTGACGCGTTCACCAATCACTGTTATCCACACACCTTATCAATTTATAGTTATATCATAACAAATCTGATAAAATAGTTCCATATTGAGAACAGCTTACAGAACAATTATAATCAATCTTTTCGATTTTTACGGTATTTTTTTAAAAAAACTATCCCCGGCAGGTTGGGAAAAAAATAGTCACTATAATTATCGGCAATTTAGTGTGAAATCTTTATTGTATTCAAACACGATAGTCTGCTATATTCTTTTAATTGAAAAAAAGGTAAAATGATAGCAATCAGACAAGTTACGGGTGATGATATGCAGAAGAAGTATTTATTGATTTATGAAGAAATCGCTAAACAAATCCAGGATGGGCATTATCCGGCTAAAACGATCTTACCATCAGAGAATGAATTCGCCGATATGTATAGAACATCACGGGAAACCATTCGCAAAGCGCTGAACATGCTTGCGCAAAATGGCTTCATCCAAAAGATTCGCGGCAAAGGCTCTCTCGTGCTGGATTTAAAAAGGCACCAGTTTCCGATTTCCGGATTGATCAGTTTTAAAGAGCTTGCGGAAAATATGGGCGGCACCGCGCGGACAACGGTGGAAGAGTTCACTCTCGAGCAGGCAGGACGGGATATCGGCAGAGAATTAAATGTTGAGAATAATGAGATGGTCTGGAAGGTGAAGAGAGTAAGGCATATTGATGAAGAGCGAGTCATTCTCGATAAAGACTTTATCGTCGAAAGGCATGTGCCAGGGCTGTCACGCCAGAAATGTGAGAATTCCATTTTCGAGTATATCGAGAAGGAACTGGAGAAAAAAATCAGTTTTGCAAAAAAGGAATTCACAGTTGAAAAACCAAGTGCAGAAGATTTGGAACTGCTGGATATGGAAGGTTTCCATGCCATTGTCATCGTTAAAAACTATATTTACTTTGATGATGCGACCCTGTTTCAGTATACGGAATCAAGGCACCGTCCCGACAAGTTCCGGTTTGTGGATTTTGCGAGACGTATGGATACACAGTCGATTTAAAAAAGAAGCTGCCATTAAATGGGCCTGGATTACGAGGCCATTCAATAGGCAGCTTTATTAATGCTTTGGATATTTACCAACTAGATGGATGGCACTGATGATCCTTTTATTGATCCAGGTCCTGTTTTCCTGGGTGTTAAGCTGTTCAAAGACCATTTTGCGGCCATCTTCAGTAGTGACATAGTGACTTGGAAGAGTGTTCAGGCTAATCGCGATGATATCATCCCGGCACTTCTGGCAATTGCAGAATGTCTGATAATCCGGGCTCATCATCAGCACATTGACAAGAGTGGAAACCACTTCTTCCATTACATTGACATAACCAAATTTCATGATGCTCCTTCTCTCCCTATTGATGTCCTAAATTAAATTATAGAGTAATGGCGAAAATATAAAATGATTTTTTCTCCATTGGCTTAAGATAGGTCTTTTTTCACTTTTTTATTCTAAAAAGTGGAAGTGTGATTCAATGTTTTACAGGCTGCAGACAGGGAAGATTTAATAGTGGAGAATTTATAAAAGGGAGATGTTATATCAATGGCTAAAAAAATTGCTTGTTTAATAACGGACCTATTTGAAGACTCAGAATACCTCGAGCCTGCCCGTGCTTTTGCAGAAGCAGGACATGAGGTTATGACCATCGAAAAAGAAAAGGGGAAGACAGTAAAAGGCAAGCAGGGCAAAGCCGAGGTAAAAATTGATGAAAGCATCGATCAAGTAAGACCGGAAGATTTCGATGCATTGTTCATTCCTGGCGGTTTTTCTCCGGACCAGCTTCGCGGGGATGAACAATTCGTAAAATTCGCCAAGTCGTTCATGGATGAGAAGAAGCCCGTGTTTGCGATTTGCCATGGCCCACAGCTTCTGTTGACCGCCAAGACACTAGAAGGAAGAGATGCAACAGGCTATAAATCAATCCGTGTGGACATGGAATACGCCGGGGCAAAATACGCGGACAAGGAAGTCGTCGTTTGCAGCAACCAGCTGGTGACTAGCCGGGAGCCAAAAGATATTCCTGCATTCAACCGCGAAGCACTGAACTTGTTAAAATAAAGACTGAACCCCTCCTGCTTAAGAGCGGGAGGGTTTTTTACTGTGTGTAGAACTGGAAAAAAACACGCTTAATTTCCAATTCGCTATAAAAACGATAAACTCGCTATAAAAAGGTGAAATTCGCTATAAAAAGTTGAATTTCGCTATAAAAAGTTGAAACTCGCTATAAAAAAGAAAAATTCGCTATAAAAATAAAAAAGTCTCTATAAAAGTAAAACAGTGGCTATAAAGATGGTAAGATGAGATTGGTTTTGGGATGTAAGACCAAGAAAGGTGGCATTCCCAGGCTATTTTCCTTTTACCTTGTATTGAACTGGTTCATTTTGCGGAATTTTACGTATAAGATAATATGGAGGATGAAAAGAATCAGGGAGATGACGGAATGATTGTTTTAAAATCAAAACGAGAAATTGAAAATATGAAGGAAGCAGGAAAATTGCTTGCTTCTGTGCATAAAGAGATCCGCAAAATTATTAAGCCTGGAGTGACGACCTGGGAAATTGATGAGTTTGTAGAAGACTACCTGAAAAAACATGGGGCCACACCGCAGCAGAAGGGCTACCGGGACTATCAATATGCAACCTGTGCCAGCATCAATGATGAAGTATGCCACGGATTTCCGCGCAAAGAGGCGCTGAATGACGGTGATATTGTTACTATCGATATGGTTGTCAACCTGAATGGTGCCCTCGCTGATTCGGCCTGGAGCTATGCCGTTGGGAATATAAGCGAAGAGTCGCAGAAGCTGCTGGATGTGACGAAAGAGGCCTTATACCGGGGAATTGCTGTATCCGTTCCAGGCAACCGGGTTGGTGACATTGGCCATGCAATCCAGTCCTATGTGGAAGCTGAAGGGTTTTCGGTTGTGCGCGAATTCATCGGCCACGGCATCGGCTCAGTGATTCATGAAAAGCCGGATATCCCGCACTACGGCCTGCCAGGCAAAGGGCCTAGGCTAAAAGAAGGCATGGTATTCACCATCGAACCGATGGTCAATATCGGAGAATGGCCTACCAAAATGGATTCAAACAAGTGGACAGCAAGAACGGTTGACGGCACACTTTCTGCCCAGTATGAGCACACTATCGCGATCACCAAGGACGGTCCAATTATTCTGACGGATCAGGAGTAAATTAAACGCATCGGGCTAAACGGAAGTTTGGCTCGATATTTTTATCGATTATGAAAAAAATTTTCATCTTCCCTCAATAACTTTGAAAATCTTTTGGTAAAATAAAATGGTCAAAAAGGGGGCAAAAAAATGGCCAGTGAACTGAATGGACAAAATGTCATCGTTAAAATAAAAGCTATCTACTCATCGCTTTCATCAAAAGAGAAGGCGGTCGCCGATTACATATTGAAGAACACTCAGGAAATCATCCATCTTTCGATCACCGAGTTTGCCGAATACGCCTCTGTGGCAGAAGCAACCATTTTCCGGTTTTGCAAGCGACTTGGCTTCAGGGGATATCAGGCTTTTAAAATCGCCCTCGCAAGTGAATTAGTTGAACCAATCAAGAATATCCATGAAGAAATAAAAGAGGAAGATGAAACCGTTACACTTGCGGAAAAAGTATTCGCCGGGCATATTGAAGCGATGAAAGAAACACTTAATCTGCTGGATGCCACAGTGCTTGAGAGTATCATCGAGGTACTTGGCAATGCCAGCCGAATTGATTTCTATGGATCTGGCGGTTCATCGGCAATCGCGCTTGATGCCTATCATAAATTTTTGCGGACAGGCGTCCATTGCAATGCCCATAGTGACGGACACCAGCAAATCATTTCCGCAGCACTGCTCGGTCCAGGGCAGGCAGCTGTTGGCATTTCGCATAGCGGCAGCAATAAAGACGTTATAGAGGCATTGAAAATTGCCAAAACTAACGGAGCCGCGACTATTGCAATCACTGGCCATTATAAGTCACCTTTATCAAAGGAAGCGGATTACGTTCTTTATACAACTTCACGCGAAACGCTTTTCCGGTCGGAGGCATTGTCATCAAGACTGGTCCAGTTAAGCCTGATTGACGTGCTTCACGTCGCTGTATCCGTCCGCACGCAAGAACAAACACTTGGTAATCTGCAAAAGATCAGGGAAGCAATTTCAATCAAAAGAGTGTAGTGGTGAAAATAATTTTCATGATATTCATATACATATGAAAAAATATTTGATACTATTGGTTTATAAAATCGTAATCACAATAGAGGTTTAATTCTACTTATAAGAAGGAGTGCATCTAAGTGAAACTAGGAATGGTTGGCCTTGGCAAGATGGGTTATAACTTGGTATTGAATCTGATGGAAAACGGCCATGAGGTTGTAGCGAACGATATAAACGAGGAAGCAATGCAGAAAATCAAATCAGAAGGCGCTGAAATCGCAGCTGATTATCAGGCAATGGTAAATATGCTGCCAAAGCCGCGTGTTATCTGGCTGATGATTCCTGCTGGTGAATTGATTGACCAGGTGATCGAAAAATTCGCCCCAGTGCTGGAAGAAGGCGACATCCTGATTGATGGCGGGAATTCAAACTACAAGGATACGTTAAGGCGCGCAGAAAAACTATCAGCCGCAGGAATCCACTTCATGGACGTTGGGACAAGCGGCGGAATGGAAGGCGCACGCAATGGTGCATGCACGATGATTGGCGGCGACGCAGAGATTTTTGCTCATGTGGAACCAATCTTCAAGGACATTTCCATTGAAAAAGGATACCTGTACACAGGCAAAGTTGGCAGCGGCCACTTTTTGAAAATGGTCCATAATGGTATTGAGTATGGTATGATGCAGGCAATCGCTGAAGGCTTTGAGATTCTTGAAAAAAGCCCATTCGATTATGACTACAAAGAAGTTTCACGCGTATGGAATCACGGTTCTGTCATCCGCAGCTGGCTGATGGAATTGATGGAAAACGCCTTCTCCAAGGAGCCGAAGCTTGAGAGCATCAAAGGCGTCATGCATTCATCTGGAGAAGGGAAATGGACAGTCGAAACAGCACTGGATCTGCAAACAGCAGCACCAGTCATCGCACTGTCACTAATGATGCGTTACCGCTCACTGGAAGACGATACTTTTACCGGAAAAGTAGTCGCAGCATTAAGGAATGAATTTGGCGGCCATGCGGTCGAAAGAAAATAAGACTAAAGTTTAGGCTCTCCTCGAGATGAGGAGAGCCTTTTTTATGTTCATAAAATTATCCTTTTTGGCAAGATGGCTACGTTGCTTTTTCCGTTATAGTGGTAATAAAGACGGAGGATGGGGGCTCGAAACGTGAAAACTAAGTGGTATTTCTTTTTCCTGACGACGGTTGCCGTTTCGGCAATAATATACGCTTTCCTTGGTGTGAAAGGGGAAGAGTCGGTTCAAGTTGGCGTTCTGATGATTGGCGAGAACCGCTATGAGAAGTTCACTGGCCTGGAAGCCGGGTTAAAGGATCTGGGTTACAGCCCCAAGAACATACATTTTATAGTAAAGAACTCACATGATGATGAAGAACTGATGGATCAGCAGATCGATCAGCTGCTAAAAGTTGAACCAGACCTGATTGTGACGCTTGGCGGAATCGAATCCCTTCGTCTAAAAGAAAAAATGGATAAGAAAAACATTGAGATTCCGGTTGTTTTTGCCGGTCTTGCAGCGCCAAAGGAACTGGGTTTGATTAAAGATTACAAGTCTCCCGGGGGAATGTTTACCGGGATAAATAATTATCATGCGAGTATCTCAGGCAAACGCCTCGAGATGCTTACAACACTTGTACCGGCTATTGAAAGGGTGCATGTAATTTATGACAGCAAAATTGTGGTCAGCAAATTGAGCCTGGAAGAAACCAGGAAGGCAGCCGGGGAATTAGGTGTGGATATTTCCCCATGTGATGCAAGCTCGAAGGAATGCTTGAAAACATTATGGGCATTAGATGCTGAGAAGGAGGGCATCCTCATCCTTTCCAGCTTCAGGATTGAATCGCTTACCGATGAAATAGTCAGGCTGACAACGGAGAAGAAAATCCCGGCTATGGGACTCTATGATTTTGAAGCTGAAAAAGGCCTGCTTGCCAGTTACGGCTCAAGTTTTTATTCACAGGGTTACCAGGCTTCCAGGTTTGTCTCACTGATTCTTCAGGGAAATAAACCGGGCGATTTGCCAGTTGAACTGCCTGATGGCATTCGATTTGTAGTCAATCAGCAGACAAAGGATTCACTCGGACTCACTTATAACCAGGATTTGCTTCATATCGCGGACCTGATCCACCCAGAAGTGCAAGGGGGGCGGCAGCGATGAAAACTTTATTGGATATGATCCATTCCCAGACAATCCGGAATAAGGTCCTGGTATTCGGAGTGGTGATGTCAACCATTCCCCTGCTGCTGCTCAGCCTGTATTACTACTCTTTTGTAAAATCAGATCTGGAAACGAGGATCCTGGAAAAACAGCATCTGGTGCTGGAGAACCTATCGCGGGAAATCCAATACGAATTCAGCCAGACATTCCAGCGAATCCAGGTCCTCGCTTCTCTTAATCTGTTGAATAAAGAACAAAGCGCCTTGTATGAGCTCCTGCAGCAAAGCGAATCGATTGAGGAAGTAATCATCGCGGATGATAAGGGCTTTGTTGAAAAAAGGATATCCCGTTACGAACTTAACATTGCCGGAGATATGGAACGGTGGTTTACCGATGATATGTGGTTTCAGCTGCAATCCCGCGACAGAGTCTATGGCCAGGTGGAATTCAACCAGTACGGCCAGCCTGTCATGAAGCTGGCGATCCCTTTTTATGAAAAAGATAGTAAGAAAGCGATTGGGGTCGTGATTCAGCTCCAGAAAATCATCGGGAAAATTTCTTCGATGCGTCAGGACCATTCTTCCTATATATATTTACTTGATGATAAAGAACGGATCATTGCCCACCAGGATTACAGCAAGCTCTGGCAAAAGCAAACGTCCGCAGGCCAGGATGAGATTGGGGTTAAGGCACAAATTGACTATTTGAACTGGGTGCTCGTAATGGAGCAGCCGAAAACAACAGCTTTTGCCCCAATCAATAGAATGCTCCAAAGCGGCATAGGAGCGGTTGCATTGATGATTCTTACGGTCAGTTTAATCAGCGTCTGGGCAGGGCTTTATTTTACAAAGCCAATTGTCACGATTGACCGTGAAATGAACAAATTGAAGCAGGGACAAAAAATCATCCCTGTGAAAATGAAGCGAACAGATGAGCTCGGAAAACTGGCAGGTTCCTTCAACGAGATGAGCAAGGAACTGCTTGAAAAATCAAGGCTGCTTGAGCAGGAGAAGGAAAGGCTTGATGTGGTTGTTAACGGGATTGGTGCAGGGCTGGCTCTTGTGACGAAAGAATATCAGATTACCTGGATGAACCCGATTTTAAAAGGGTGGCTTAAAGAGGACCGGCTTACGCTGCCTTGTTACGCCGTGATTGGCGGTGAAAACACGCCATGCCTGAACTGCCCGATTACATGTCCCGGCCTTGATAAAATAGCCGATGAAGTCATGAAATTCAAGGACGGTGCCACTGGCGAGCGGATTTTCAGGCACAGAGTGTTCCCGCTTAACCACGCGATTGAGGAAGAGGGCGAATTCCTCGTTGTGCTTGAGGATATCACCGAGCAAAAGCAAATGGAAGAAACGATGATCCAGACCGATAAATTGAGCGCTCTCGGAATCATGGCGTCAAGCTTCGCCCATGAAGTCAACAATCCCCTGGCGACCATTAATGTATACGCTGAAGATTTGATTGACAGGATACAGGCCGGGGATGAGGATCTCGATGAAGAAGAGATGGAACATTATCTCCGTAAAATCAAGGAAAATACCGAGCGCTGCAAACGGATCACCGGGAATCTGCTCAATTTTTCAAGGAAAAATGATTGGACAAATGAGCATATTCGTATCAGGGAAATTATCGAAAACAGCATCAGCCTGGTCGAACATCAGCTGAAAAAACAACGGATTCAGCTTGAACTGCGAGTTGCTGAGGAGCTGCCGATGGTGACCGGAGATGGCCTTAAGCTGATGCAGGTAATCGTCAATCTGATCAATAACGCAGTCGATGCGATGGAAAGTGAAGGAAAACTGGTCATTTCAGCAACCGTTACTGACAGTGAAACTGTTTCAATCCAAGTGACCGACCGCGGCCATGGAATTCCCGCGGAAGCTATGGATAAACTTTTCGATCCATTCTTCACGACAAAGCCAATCGGCAAAGGCACCGGCCTGGGATTATCCGTATGCTACGGCATCATCCAGCAATTCGGCGGCAATATCATGATAGACAGCAAGCCATTGGAAGGAACGACAGTCGAAATACAGCTGCCCGCAGAACGTTTGGCGAAACCGGAAAATACAAATGGGTGAGGAATACAGCATTAGAAAAAGTGGAGGTGGAATACAATGTCTGCAACAAGATTGTTGGTCGTTGACGATGAACTGGATTTGCTTGAACTTTTGGTGAGGAGGCTGAAGCGAAAGGGGTTTGACGTAGACAGTGCAGGTACGGCAGAGGACGCCCTTGAACTTGTGAAAAAGAATGAATACGACATTGGCGTCTATGATATCAGGCTGCCGAGGATGGATGGCATCGAGTTGTTAAAAGAAACAAAGAAAATCCAGCCCGATATCGAAGTGCTGATCCTGACTGGCCATGGGACGATTGATACGGCAATCGAAGCGATGAAGGTTGGCGCTTTTGATTACATCACCAAGCCTTATAATCTATCAGAGTTGGAACTGACGATTGGCAAGGCTGCTGAAAATAAAACGCTTAAAGAGAAGAATGACTCGATGAAAAAAATCATCGCCCAGCATAATGAATTCAGTATTATTGGTGACAGTGCCAATTTTAAGGAGGTGCTGGCGATGACCCGGCGCATTGCCGACAGTGATGTCCCTGTCCTGATCGAGGGTGAAAGCGGCACAGGCAAGGAGCTATTCGCGAAGGCCCTCCATTATTGGAGCTGCCGTGCCGAGGAACCTTTTGTCCCGGTCAACTCTGGCGCATTGCCTGAACACCTGCTGGAAAGCGAACTGTTCGGACACGCCCGCGGTGCTTTTACCGGAGCGAGTCAGGACAAGAAGGGCCTGGTTGAAGCAGCGAAAGGCGGCACACTATTCTTGGATGAGCTCGGAGAAATGCCGCTCCCGCTTCAGGTGAAATTGCTGCGCTTCCTGGAAACAGGCGAATTCCGCCGCGTCGGCGATGTCCGTGAGCGCCATGTCCGTGTCCGCGTCGTCGCTGCCACAAACCGCGACATGGAAAAAGAAGTCGCCGAAGGACGCTTCCGCGAGGACCTTTATTACAGGCTGAATGTCGTAAAGCTGACAATCCCGCCGCTGCGCGAACGGAAGGGTGACCTTCCTGCGTTAATAGATTATTTTATTGGTAGGACAAAAGCGCCATCGAAGCAGCTGTCTGCTGGAGCAGTTTCCGCGTTGGAAGGGTATGATTTTCCGGGAAATGTCCGGGAGCTCAGCCACTTGATCGAACGAGGCGTGCTGTTATCGAAAGGAAGTATGATCGAAGCGGATGATCTGCTTTTGCCTCAGGCTGTTAAAACAAATTCTTACGCAGAAGTGCCGACTTCTCCGTTATGCTCTCTGGAAGAAGTCGAAAAAGTACACATCGAAAACGCCTTGAAGCAGATGAACTGGAACAAAACAAAAGCAGCAGATGTGTTAGGCATCAGTGTCCGGAACCTTTATCGTAAAATCGATCAATTTGGGTTGAAAGAGTAGTTTCGATATGGGCGGCGAACTGGAAAAAATCACGGGGAATTTCCAGTTCGCCAATAAACTTTGATTTTCGCCAATAAATGAGGTGAAATCGCCAATAAAAAATTATTTTCGCCAATAAAATTAAATTATCGCCAATAAAATTGTGAACTCCGCCATTATAAAGTTCACAAATAAATTAGAAGGTAATTTAAGCATAGATATCGAATGATTTAGAGAATTACATAGTAGGAGGGAAGCTTTTGATAGCGAAAAATAGATTGATACCAAGAGAAATTATAATTTATGAGGCCATTTTAAAACGATTACCACTTAATCATCCGCGAAAAGCAGAATTCGAGAACAAACTATCGCTGAAACGAGCAGGATATAAAGGTGAAAAAGAATTAGATTACCATATATCACAAATCGACCACTCAAAACTGACCATTCTGCATGACTTAAGAATTCCCTATAATGATACTCACTTCCAGATTGACACCCTATTAATCTCCAATTCCTTAATCATACCTGTTGATTCCAAGTATTATGCCGGAACACTGGAATTTTACCCTGAATTCAATCAAATGATTCAATATCTAAATGGAAATGAAAAAGTATACCCTGATCCTATTCTCCAGACGAAAATACAAGCACGCCAACTCAAAGCTTTTCTAAAAAGCCATCAATTTTCTTCTCCTCCTTTTGAACCGCTAGTTGCCATCACCAATTCCCAAGCCCTGATCAAAAACCCTACTCAAAGTAATGAAGTTAGCCAAAGGGTATTCAAGTCACCAGGCATCTTTTATAAAATCGTCCCATATCTAGAAAAATATCAAAAAGAGATACTTACAGATCCCGATTTAAAGAAAATTGTCAAGCTTCTATTAAGAAAACATACGCCTTACCTTCCGAATCTAAAAGAACTTCCTTATAGTGAACTCCAGAAAGGGGTTGAGTGCCCAGCCTGCCATGCAATTGGCATGGAAAGGCTGCATAGCCAGTGGGGATGCAGGAAATGCGGCTTTACTTCAAAAGATGCCCATGTTGCTGCATTAAAAGATTACTTTCTCCTTTATGGACATTCTGCTACTAACAGCCAATTGAGAGATTTCCTCGGAATCTCCTCAATTCACCAGACCCGCAGAATGCTCTCAAAGCTGGATTTAAACACTTCCGGTGAGTTGAAAGGAAGAACCTACACCCCAGGTAAAACCTTTTCTTTATGGGATTAAACATATTACCTATTAAAAACATTCTATGAAATCCTCCTGCAAACAAAATTCCATCAAACGCAAAATTGCGCATATTGCACGCCATGTCATACCCGCACGCCATGCCAATCATTCGCACCATGCCATTCCTGTGCTCCTTGCCATTGCTGCACACTATGCCAAAATGTCACGTGCCAAAATTGCAGCACCATGACAAAATGACACAATACCGGCGGCTGAACCCGAATCAAAAATTCGATTTCAGCCGCTTTTTCGCGTTCACAGAAGTGTCACGAACCTCGCCGCCTTACTCCCATAAGGGTTCGCAGCACACAATCACCCAAAAACACTACATGCCAAAAAAGTTGGCACGCAGCTTGCATTATAAATAAAGCAAATAAAAACAAAGGATGTGGCATTATGCTATCCAATATCGGTATTCCAGGTTTGATTTTAATCCTCACCCTAGCGTTGATCATCTTTGGCCCGAAGAAGCTGCCTGAAATCGGCAGGGCGTTCGGCCAGACGCTGAAGGAATTCAAGAAATCGACTCGTGAGCTGACAAGTGATATTACCGATGATATCGCGGATGACATCAAGGAAATCAAAAAAGAAATCTAAACGCATAAAAAGAGGTGAGTGAAAATGGGTCTTTTTTCAAATGAGAAAAAGGTGGATTACGATAAGATCGTCGACAAAATGCTGCCAGATGCAAAGAAGGAAATGGATGAATCACAGTATGACACAGATCTTGGCCTGAACATGGCACGCGATGCCAGGAAGGTCATCAGCGGCAAACTGAAAATCGAGGACTTCCATAAGGTCTATTCATCTTCGCTGACGAAGGAATTCGGCAACTATTACGCTTCTGGCGATGGTCCAGACATCAGGAAGGGGGACGGACCGAAATGGGCGATGGTCATCGACCTGAAAAAATGTGTTGGCTGCGATACTTGTACGGTCAGCTGTAAGGCGGAGAATAGGACGCCGCCCGGAATTTCCTACAACGTCGTCATGGAATCGCTGGAAGGTGAGTTCCCGAACATCAAGGCAGTCAACCTTCCAAGACCATGTATGCAGTGTGATAAGCCTGCTTGTGCCCAGGTCTGTCCGACAAGGGCGACTTACAAAATGGAAAACGGAATTGTCGCGATCGACAATGACCGCTGCATCGGCTGCCGTTATTGCATCGTTGCATGTCCTTATGGCGCAAGGTCCTTTGATTTTGGTGAAAGCTATGAACAGGAAATGCAAGGTGCAAATGATGTAACAAGCCCTGAATACGGGGTCGAACGCGGGAAACGTGAAAAAGGCAAGACCCCAATTGGCACGGTCCGTAAATGCAGCTTCTGCTTCCACCGGCTGCAAAGAGGCGAAGAGCCGGCATGTGTGGAAACCTGCATTGGCGATGCTCGCTTCTTCGGTGATCTCAGTGACCCGAACAGTGTGGTATCGAAGCTTGCTGCAAGTCCGAGAGCATTCCGCCTGAAGGAAGAGCTTGGAACACATCCGAATGTAATTTACCTAAGATAGGAGGGACTGGCGATGGCCAATCTTGCTGTTGATTTAAAAGAGAAGAGTACATCAAAAACAAAAATAAATGTGCAAGTATCAAAAGCTTTTAAAATATGGATATCGGCTCTGACAATCGCTTTCTTAATAGGCGGGTATTTTATCGTAGAACGTTTCATCACAGGTCTGGCAGCAACGAATCTTTCCAGTATTACTCCATGGGGAGCATGGATCGCTTTCTATATTTTCTTCGTCGGTTTGAGCGCGGGTTCCTTTCTGCTTTCAACCTTGATCTACGTTTTCGGGATGGAAGAATACGAGAGAGTCGGAAAGGCTGCGCTTTTCACAGCGATTGTTTGTATGATTGTCGCGCTGACATTCGTCTTGATGGACCTTGGCCGTCCTGAGCGTATGCTGAACGCAATCATCTATTGGAATGTCACTTCACCGCTTGCCTGGGAAGTCCACTTTTATCTCGTCTATATCGGTCTCTTAGCAGTCGAGCTTTACATCGCGATGAGGGAAGACCTTGTCAGGGCAGCGAAAACGAACTCATTGAAAGGCTTTGTCGCAAAATTGATCACGTTCAAAAATGCAACCATCAATGCAGCCACCAAAAAGCGTGACCATATGTGGATGAAAATTCTCGGCACAATCGGGATTCCGCTGGCAATATTAGGGGTGCATGGTGGAACAGGTACCATCTTCGCGGTTGTAAAAGCACGCCCGGCCTGGCATACAGCTTTATTCCCAATCATCTTCGTCGTATCAGCAATGGTTTCGGGAACTGCCCTCCTTTTGGCAATGTACATCATTAAGAAGAAGGTGCAGAAGCAGCCGGTTGATCAGGGAATGGTTGTATCGCTGGCAAAACTGATGGTCGGCTTCCTGATCATCGACCTTGGCCTTCAATTCTATGAATATCTGATTGGCTGGTATGGTCTTGAGGCAGAGCACCTTGATACGCTGGCAACAATGATGGCCAGTGAGAAAGCCTGGTCGTTCTGGATTGTGCAAATGTTCCTTGGGGCAGTCATTCCAATCACGATTGTTTTTTGGAAAAAAACTAGCCATAACGTCAATGCACTGCTTGCAGCAGCTATCCTGATCGTCATCGGGATTATCGGCGTACGCTTTAATATCGTTGTCCCGCCGCTTGTCGTGCCAGTATTCCACGAACTGCCATGGGGCAACTACGCACCAACCATCAAGGAATGGATGGTAAGTGTCGGCGTTGTGGCGATGGGTCTATTAATCTATTCATTCGGCGAGCTGCTGCTGCCAATCGAAGAAACTTCTGACGAGGTGAGCCATAATGGAAAATAAACCAATGAAACGGCGTGGATTTTTAAAAGCGCTAGGGACACTTGGGGCTGTCGCATTTGTCGGTCCGGCATTCGTTGGGCCAATCAAGCAGGTGATGGGCGATGTCTGGACAGATGAGCCGCACGGCACCGGTACCGATTATCAGGACTATACAGCTGAAAATGTCATCTTCACGTCATGCCAGCAATGTAATGCCACATGCACGATCAAGACTTATATCACAGCGGGGGCAGCAGGTGGAGCCTATTCCTCCATCGTCCGCAAGATTGCCGGTAACCAGTACAGCCCGATCAATATGGTGCAAATCGGTCATATCAACTACGATACTCCAGTATCACAGGCGGTAAAAGGAACTGGTAATGTCGCCAAAATGGGACGCGGTCTCCGCGGAGGACGTACCTGTTTGAAAGGGCAAGCCGGTATCCAGGCTAACTATGATGCGTTCAGGATTCAGAAGCCGCTTAAGCGTGTCGGAGAACGGGGAAGCGGTGTCTGGAAAACAGTGAGCTGGGATCAGGCTTACAAGGAAATCCTCGAGGGCAGCAAGGATCTTCGTACTCCAGGGTTGAAAGAAATGTGGAAATACGCTCCAGAAGCAGCGGTCATGGCCGATTGGGAAAAGCTGAAGGCCGGCGAAATGACAAAGGCTGATTTTGATAAAAAGTACAAGGATGTCCTTATTGATACAAATCATCCTGACTTTGGGCCAAAAGCCAACCAGATTGCTGTCATGGCAGGTCACAGACGGGAATTTATCGAGCGCCTGGCAGGAGGAAGCCTTGGAACAGCCAACTATTACGACCATGGGGGATACTGTGGAATCAATAGTGTAGTCGGGAATGCCCGCTCACACGATTCAGAAAAGCCTAAGCAAAGATTGATACCAGACTACGAAAATGCTGAAATGGTCATCATCTGGGGCACCAACCCAATGGTTGCCAACCGCGGGCCGACTACCTTTGCTCCGCAAATCACCAATGGGATTGAACGCGGGATGAAAGTTGTCGTAATCGATCCGCGTTTCAGCAAAACAGCTGAAAAGGCACATGTCTGGGTTCCTGTTAAGCCAGGTGGAGATGGTGCATTGGCGATGGCAATGGGGCGGTGGATCATCGAAAACAGCAGATACGATGAAACTTATCTTCGAAATCCAAATCAGGAAGCAGCAAACATGGATGATGAAACGACCTGGAGTGATGCATCCTTCCTTGTCAATGTAGGAGATAAAAAGCGTCCATTCGTACGTGCACAGGATCTTGGAATTGGCGGTGAAGAATTTGTCGTCATTCAAAATGGCAAACCGGTCCCACATACGAAAGCGACAGATGGAGAACTTGATGTCTCTGCAACACTCAATGGCATTAAAGTGAAGTCCGTGTTCAGCATTTATAAAGACAAAGTTATGGAAAAAACGATAGAAGAGTATGCGAGGATTGCAGATGTACCTGTTGAGCAGGTCATCCAGATTGCTCGAGAATTTACCTCACATGGAAAGAAAGTAGGAATCCATTCCTACCGCGGCCCGGCCATGCACGCGAATGGCTACTACAGTGTCCGTGCGATCAATATGCTTAACCATTTGGTTGGTAACCATGACTGGAAGGGCGGGGACACTGCTTTCGGAGCAAAGTTCAAAGCAACTGAAGGGCGATATGATCTGGCCTCCATTCCAAATGCGAATGAAGCCTGGGGCATCCCGATTACGCGCCATAAGGTTCCGTATGAAAAAACATCTCTCTTCGCAAAGGACGGCTATCCAGCTAAACGCCCGTGGTATCCATTAGGAAACAAACTTATCAACGACGTATTGCCAAGCGCGGCTGAGGGATACCCATACAAAATCAGAGCCTTGCTGATCAACAGGACTTCTCCTGTCATGGCTGGGCCACGCTCTGATATGCAGGCAAAGTTTATAAGGGATCCAAAAGTTGTTGAATTGGTAGTAGCTTCTGACACGGTGATTGGAGAGACATCTAAATTCGCTGACTTTATCCTGCCAGATCTCGCTTATCTAGAAAGCTGGAACGCCGATGAAATCTTCCCGATACTGAAGCATAAATTCGCGGGGCTCATCCAGCCGGTGACCAGGATTGTTCCTGACGCACGTCCAACTGAACAGGTGTACATTGATTTATTGAAGGCTATGGACCTCCCGGGTGTAGGAGAAAAAGCATTCGTTGATGGATCTGCGCTCAATATACCTGAGGACTACTACTTGAAGCGTGTCGCAAACATTGCGTACGATGGCAAAAAACCAGTTAACGATGCGAACGCTGAGGAGCTTGCCATTTTTGAAAAAGCAAGGCAGAAGGCGCTCGGTAAATATTTCGACATCCATAAACTGAAAAGTGCCGTCAAACCGGAAGAATGGAAAAAAGTTGTCTATGTATTGAATCGCGGCGGCCGTTTTGAAGCTGCAGGTGATGAATATATCGGTAACAAGCTCAAGTATCAATGGGCAAAACAGGTTTATTTTTACGATGAAAAAGCAGCAGGCTTCAAGAGTGCCTACACAGGCAAGTTCTTTGAAGGTGTCCCGGTAGCTGAGGAAATCAAGACATACGACGGAGAAGTCTACAAGCCAAACAAGCCGCTTCAATTCATCAACTGGAAATCAAGGAACATGGCAACGCACCGTACTGAAGGCAATGCCTGGCTGCGCGAAATCAAGCCCGAAAACTATGTGTGGATCAATCCAATTGATGCCAAGAAAAAAGGCATCAAGACAGATGATGAGATTTTCATTTCATCCAATAACGCAAAAGTAAAAGGACGGGCGCTCGTCACCCCAGGAATCAAGCCTGGCGTCGTCGGCGCGAACTTCAGCTTCGGCCATGATGCCTACGGATCAAAGGCAGTTAAAGTCGATGGCAAAACAATCGAGCCGGCTGGCAGATACGGCCACACTGGCTACAATTTTAACAAACCGCTCCATGAAGAATCCGGCTACGCAAAACCGCGCGGACAAGGTTTCTCAGTCAATTCGTTGTCTGACCGCGACGGCAGTTACTTCGAAGGCTATCTGGCCGACCTCCTTGTAGGCGGGCCGGCACAGCAGGATGTATTTGTAGACGTAGAAAAAGTGTAAAAAACATCGGGGGGAAGCCTGACGGGCACCCCCTGAAATTTCTGTTGAAAATGAAGGTGGAGACAATGATGGAAGAACGATATGGAAAGCTGGCGATTGCCAATATCATGACAAGCATCTGGCTGGGGGACTGGGATACCTATGAAACATTCATGAAGGAAATCCCTGAAGGAATGCGAAAGGAGCTTTCATTCCATTCCTTATACAATCGGGATGAAGTGCAGCTCTGGTATGACAATCACTTTTTCATACCAGGAGATCACTTTGTCTCCCCTTACTTTTCATCTTATAGGAAGAATAGTGAAGATGAAGAAGAGCGCAGGCATGAACTTCTCTGCCTGATCGGCCTTTATGAAAAAACAGCCTTTTATTTCCCGCTAGAACAAGATCGGCTCCCAGATCATTTCGGAAGTATGACCGCGTTCCTGAGTTCTATTTTACAGGGAGAAATCGAAGCTGAACAGGATGGCGACCGTGAATACGTTAAGCAGCTTGAAGAAATCGAAGCCGAAGTGCTTAAAAGATTCATCAAGCCCGTCCTCAAACCAATGCTCGACAATGCCGACACAAAGATAAAGCATCCATTTTTTAAAGAGTTCCTAAGCTTTTATGCAGAAATGATGAGTGAAGACTGGGTGGAAGCAGCATAAAAGAAGAAACGGTCCTCAAATTTGAGGACCGTTTCCTTTTATAATTGAGATTATTGACCACATATTCGAACATATCAACCACTTATTCGAACATATCAACCACTTATTCGAATATATCGACCACTTTCTCAAATTTATCGATCACATTTAAAAATATATCGACCAAACGTCTGGTCTTTACGAATCTATTCTTTCTTACTTATTTTGTTTAAAAATATCAATGAACGCTTGATAAAACTCTACGCCCTGATAAAACATAAAGCTTACAGCAGTCAGTGAAAAGAAACCAATCATCAGGAATCGAAACCACATATTATCATTCCTCCTTGATTTTTATTTTTATATCAAGGAGCTTTGATCACATAATTGGATTGGAAAAAGACTGCTATCAAGAAAGAGAGTGAGTTTTCATGCCTAATGACACTGGAACCAACCAGTATGTAAGATATTGTTAAATATAAAAGGACGAATGTGCTTGGAATGAAGGGGGTCTTCTTATCATCCAGATCGGGACCCGGGATTCCTTCATGGATTTGTTCTATGGGTAGTATGACTTTTGATTTAGCGTCATTAGCTATTACTTTTTCGGCAGGAAAGGCACCGTGAGCAAGTAAGATTAGGATAAACAGGCTGAACACGGACATAGTCAGCTTCTTCACGGTTGCTCCCTCCCTTAAAATTAATAACACTATCGTATAACAATATATGCACAGTGGAAACTAAAAAGTTTTGACATTTTTCTCGCCATAAAAAAACAGGCACCTTATCAGTGCCTGTTCCAATCATTGCTTTCTTAAATTCCCAAGCTCCTCAGCGATTGCTTGCATCTCATTCGGGCTGAAATTATTTTTTCGCATGATCATCTCATAGATTTCTTTCAGTTCTTCATACATATCGCCGTCAAAATGCGACGATTTAATTGCGCCAAGGTTCATGACATTCAACTTTTCCTTGATTTTCTCTATCATGAAGTCAACGTTTTCAGGGGAATTTTTCGTTAAGTCCACACCGTTCATCCTTTCAATGGTTGTACAACCATCTTTCCACGTTCGTTATAAAAAGTCAATTATAAATCCGGCGCCCAGCGACGCTGAATTTTGATTACGCACTAAGTCTTTTTGACTCCTCTTTTTCTTCCTTGATCGCGTTCAGAATTTTCCTTGTTTCAACTACCACAACACCTGACAACCCAAGTAATCCAACCAGGTTGGGGAAGGCCATTAGGCCGTTCATCACGTCGGAAACAGCCCAAACAATCTCAAGCTGGGAAACCGCGCCGATGAAGACTGCAATGACATATGCGATTCGATAATAAAGCACGACTTTTTTGCTGAACAGATAGGAGAAGCATTTTTCCCCATAATAAGACCAGCCAATAATGGTCGATGAGGCGAAGAATAACAGTCCAACCGCTACAATTACAGAACCAGACTGCCCAAGGAACTTTTCAAAGGTCGCCGAGGTCAGGTCTGCAGCTGTAGTATCGCCTGTATATAAACCGCCCATGACAATTGTAATTCCCGTAATCGAACAAATAATGATTGTATCAATGAAAACTTGTGTCATCGACACAAGTGCCTGACGTCCAGGCAAGTCCGTCTTTGCTGCAGCTGCAGCAATTGGTGCGGATCCCAGACCCGCTTCATTGGAGAAAACGCCGCGGGCTACACCCATCCTGATGACAGTTCCGAGTGCACCGCCAGCGACAGCTTCTCCAGTGAAGGCATCAGTAAAAATAAGTGCAATAGCTGCTGGTACAAGATCAAAATTCATGATCATTACCGCCAGACCTGCCAAAAGATAGAATGCCGCCATAACCGGTACAAATAGGGAAGTCACCTTTCCAATGCTCTTGATTCCGCCAATAAGAGCAAGAGCTGTAAAGAGAGTCAATACAATTCCTGTAATCCACCCCGGAACCGAGAAAGTAGACTGAACAACGCTGGCAACTGAATTTGACTGTACCATGTTGCCGATCCCGAAAGCCGCTATCGCACCAAAAAATGCGAATAAAACCCCAAGCCATTTCTGGCCAAGCCCGCGTTCAAGATAATACATCGGACCCCCGGACATCTCGCCGTCCTTGTCTTCAACGCGGTATTTAACAGCAAGGACAGCTTCTGCGTATTTAGTGGCCATCCCGAAAAATGCCGTAATCCACATCCAGAACACAGCGCCAGGTCCGCCAATGAATACCGCTGTCGCAACACCGGCAATATTGCCAGTTCCGACAGTTGCTGCAAGTGCCGTCATCAGAGCCTGGAAATGAGAAATATCCCCCTCAGACCGTTTATCCTGTTTTTTGGTAAAAGCAATTCTGAGTGAGTATGGCAGAAGCCTTACTTGGAGAAATCCAATGCGGAAGGTCAGGTAAATTCCAGTCCCGACAAGTAATAACAACAGAGGGGGACCCCAAACCCAGCCGCTTAATTTTCCTATCCAATCTACAAATGACATGTTGTACCCCCTTATAAAATTATCGTCGAAAAATGTTCACTAACAAGAATATTCTGATAATTGGTGATAAGTCAAGCGATATCCTTTAGGGAAATCATTAAATAATGTGTTCATTCCTTAAGCCAAAGGGATTCATGCGTCAATAAAAGTTATTCATTTTTAAGATTTCTTAAAGCGATATGTAATAAGTGAACAAAAAAAATTTCCTGCTTGCTTGCATGAAGTGATGGCAATCGTGGAAAATGTTAGGTAGGAAGCAGAGATGTAATATCTGCAAAATGAAAAGCTAGTTATTAGGAGGAGAAATATGGGGAGTTCGAAAAAATTTTGGATTGGTATGTTTTTGGGTGCAATGGCTGGGGGAGCGGTAACGCTTTTGGAAAAGTCAACCCGCCAGGCGGTAAGAAAAGATTTCAGCAAGATATCTAGCGGAGTTGCATATGTCGTTAAAAATCCAAATGAGTTCATCGAAGACGTGAAAGAGACAGCGAATAAAGTGCGGACAACAGTGGAACAAGTAACAGAGGATGTTGCTTTTATAACCGAAAAAGTTGAAGAAATAAAGGATGTCCCGCCCCAGATTACAGAATTGGTGAAGGGGACGAAAGAATCACTGAAGAAAATAGCAGCCTCGGGAGAGACAAAGCGGAATATAGATGGACAAGAGTGAGTGACTAATTATGGTCTCCAGCAAGGGAAGCGATATAAAGAGGTGAATCAATGATTGATATTTCATTTTTCCGGCTTATGTGGCACAGGATACAGGAGGACGATGTTCCCGCCCTTGCTGCCCAGCTTGCATATTTCTTTTTGCTTTCCTTGTTTCCCATGCTGATCTTTTTGGTCACATTGGTTCCTTATTTGCCAATTACGGAAATGGACATCCTAGGCTTTTTTGATGATTATGCTCCTGGTCAATCAATGGATCTGATCAAGACCAGCCTGGAGGATATCATGAAAAAAGATGGAAAGCTGTTGTCATTCGGATTGCTGGCGACAATTTGGTCCGCTTCTAATGGAATCAATGCCATCGTGAGGGCGTTCAACCGCGCTTACCGGGTAGAAGAGACAAGGTCTTTTATCGTTAGCAGATTGATGGCGATTGTTTTGACGTTTGGGATGATTTTTGTATTCCTGGTCGCTTTGCTCCTACCTGTATTTGGGAAAGAGATCGGCGGCTGGCTGTTCGCGAATTTCGGGCTGAAGGAAGAGTTCATTTACGTTTGGAATATGCTTCGGTGGCTGATTAGTATCTTGATCCTTTTTATCGTCTTTCTAGGGTTATATTGGATTGCACCAAATAAAAAATTGACCTGCATCAGTGGCGTGCCCGGATCCATTTTTGCAACAGGGGGTTGGGTGCTCGTATCACTCGGCTTCTCCTATTATGTCAGCAACTTTGCTTCGTATACCGCCACGTATGGCAGTATCGGCGCCATTATTGTGCTCATGATCTGGCTTTATTTGTCCGCGTACATCATTATCATTGGCGGAGAAATCAATGCCTATTACAGTGAAAAGAAAGCGGGCTGCTAATATGGTTGGGTTTCCATCCTTAAATTACCTCAGTTATCATATGCTCTTTTAGCAAATGATACAGAAGAGGAATGTTCCTCATTTTCTTATCCAAGGGGGAATTCAGGATGGCAAAGAAGACGAAGAAAGACGGAAGCACCAAGCAAAAAGGCAAGAGCAACCACAGCCAAAAAACATCAGGCTCAGCAAACGGTTCAAACGGATATCACTAACGTACATGCGCCCACACTCGGAGGGCGCTTTTGTTTTATGAAAAAAAACGGAAGAAGCCAATGACAGACAAAAATCGTTAAAACGGGAGAAGAAGTGTCCGTCATCAGGCCGATGATGGACAAAACTGAGTGAACCCAGGAAAGAAGTGTCCGTCAACAGGTCGATGATGGACAAAATTGAGTGAACACAGTGAATAAGTGTCTGTCATCAGGTCGATGACGGAAAAAAAATGAGACAATTCTAGCAAAAGGAGTCCATCATCGAACTCATATCTCCAGGCATTTGAAAGAAAACCCCCCGCATGAATGAAGTTCAAGCGGGGGTTTTCTTTATTTTAGTAATCTCAAGCTATTCAATATGACAAGAATGGTGCTTCCTTCGTGGCCGATGACGCCGTATGGCAGGTCGAGCAGCTGCAGGAAGTTTGATGCAATCAGAACCATGATCACCAAT
Organism: Mesobacillus jeotgali; assembly: GCF_900166585.1. Lineage (NCBI taxonomy): Bacteria > Bacillati > Bacillota > Bacilli > Caryophanales > Bacillaceae > Mesobacillus > Mesobacillus jeotgali. Next base: position 641,634 of record NZ_FVZC01000007.1, read on the forward strand.
ATCGAGAAGACAATATTCTGTTTGACAATCCGGTTCATTCGGCGTGATAAGTTGATGGCCTCGGCAATCTTAGGCAAATCGTTTTTCATGAGGACGACGTCGGCTGTTTCGAGGGCGACATCTGAACCTTCACCCATGGCGATCCCTACGTTGGCGGTAGCGAGGGCCGGAGCGTCGTTAATGCCGTCACCGACCATGGCAACCTGGCCGTGGTCCTCTCTCAGCCTTTTTAATTCCTCGACCTTTGTTTCCGGAAGGCATTCGGCTATATATCCTTCGACATGGCTCTCGGAAGCAATGGCTTTTGCGGTATTCTGGCTATCCCCTGTCAGCATGACTGTGTAAATGCCTTCCGATTTCAGCAGGTCGATTGCCTGTTTCGTTTCTTCGCGGACCACATCCTTAAGGGCGATCAGTCCGGCAAGCTGGCCGTTCCGCTCGATAAAAACGATTGTCTTTCCGTGCGAAGCAAGCTGCACTGCTGCTCCGCCATTGAAGGCTTCTGCTGCAGACCTGCCGACAAAGTCAGCTTTGCCTATTTTCCAGTCTTCCTTTTCAAAATGGGCTTTTACGCCCCACCCGGAAACATCCTCAATGCTTTCTGGATGCAGCAATTCCTTTCCAAGCTGTTCCCTGGCGTGCTTTACAATCGCATTTGCCAGTGGGTGATTGGAGTGGCTCTCAATCGACGCTGCCTTAAGCAGTACTTCATCTGAATTCAAACCATCAGCAACAATCACATCTGTCACTTCCGGTTTGCCCTTTGTCAGTGTCCCTGTTTTATCGAAGGCAATTGCTTTAAGATGGCTGAGATTTTCCAAATGGACGCCGCCTTTGAATAGAATTCCATGCTTTGCTCCGTTTGATATGGCTGACAAAGTTGCGGGCATGATGGACGCAACGAGGGCACATGGTGATGCGACGACGAGTAAAATCATTGCCCGGTAAAAGGTTTCAGTCCAGCTCCAGCCCAGGAGGAAATGAGGAACAAACATCATCAGCACAACTACGGCGAGAACGACTTTTACATAAGTCCCTTCAAAACGTTCTATGAATAGCTGTGAAGGAGATTTCTCACTCTGCGCATTCTGGACCAGCTGAATGATTTTCTGAAACAATGTTTCCTCATTTGATTTGGTGATTTCGACAGTGAGTGAACCAGTCAGGTTTACAGTGCCTGCAAAAACGTCATCCCCGGCATCCTTAGAAACAGGGATGGACTCCCCGGTAATCGCAGCCTGGTCAATCGTTGTCTGGCCTCTGGCAATTTTTCCGTCTGACGGAATTCTTTCACCCGGTTTAACTAAAATCAAGTCGCCGATTTTCAGTTCCGAAACATGGACTCTTTGTTCGACTCCATTTGTGATTCTTAAAGCTTCCTCAGGCTGCAGCTCCATCAATGAGGAGATTTCCTTATGACTTTTGTTCATCGTATACGTTTCAAGTGCGCCGCTCATCGCAAAAATGAAAATCAAAATGGAGCCTTCCGTCCAATAACCAATGATTGCTGAGCCGATCGCTGCAAAAATCATCAGCATCTCAACATTCAATTCTTTTTCCTCGATAGTCGCTTCGATGCCTTCCTTCGCTTTAGCAAAACCGCCAATAACATATGCGAGGATAAAAGCAATGACCGACACTGTTTGTGAGTCTGCTTTACCCAGAATCCATCCAGCCGCTATCAGGATCCCACTGATGGCGGCGGCAATCAATTCTGCGTGAGGTTTGACTTTTTCAAAAAAATTCCCTTCTGGAACCGAGTTTGGCTTTGCTAATGCATTAGCTCCATGTGCCATCCCTTTCTCCTCCTCCAATTGATAGTAATAATCACAATCAATACCCCTAAAAAACACGAAAGCTGCCACCATAACGGTGACAGCGAAAAGCCAGAGCAAATGATACATATTGAGTTAACTATTATGTTACCATACAATATATGCTTTTTGAAAGAATAATGCGATTGTCTAAGGAGAAAGATGGATGACAACTAAAGAATTTTTTACCCACCCGCTTGGTATCGTTGTATCGGCAGCAGGGGCGACTTTCCTGTGGGGGAGTGCGTTCCCATTTATAAAATTGAGTTATGGAAGCCTTGACATCAAGCCGAATGAAATCGGCGAGCAAATGCTGTTTGCAGGCTACCGCTTCCTGCTTGCCGGGCTGCTGATCCTGATTTTGTTCTTGCTCTTAAAGCGGAATATGAAATTCAGGCCAGAAACAATCAAGCCTCTTTTAAAAATAGGTCTGTTCCAGACGTTCCTCCAATATGTCCTTTTCTATATCGGGCTAAGCTACTCAACGGGAATACAGGGATCGATCATTGCTGGTACGACTTCATTCTTCCAGATCCTCCTGGCGCATTTCCTGTACCCGGATGACAGAATGAGCCGTTTGAAGGTTGCAGGATTGATGATCGGCTTTACCGGAGTTGTTTTTGCGAACTGGCCGAACGGGGAATACGAAATTCACTTTGGGATTGGCGAAATTTTGTTGATGGGCGCAATGTTGGCCGGTGCATACGGCAATATCCTAGCTAAACAGGGAAGCGGTAAAATGGAGGTCATTTATCTGACTGCTTATCAGATGATTTTAGGTGCCCTGGGGCTGATTGCAATCGGTGCTTTCACAGTCGGACTGGTACCGTTTGATTTTGACCTCAAGTCCGGTTTGATACTTCTCTACCTGGCTTTCCTGTCCGCTACTGGTTTCATATTATGGAATAATGTCATGAAATACAATCAGGTTGGCAAGGTATCGCTCTACCTGTTCCTGGTGCCGGTATTCGGGGTGTTATTATCCTCCATGCTCCTTGATGAAGCGCTCCATTATTTTGTCATAGCTGGCCTGATACTGGTTGTGGCCGGAATCGTTCTTGTGAACCGGCCTGCACGGAAAAAAAACAGCCTCCCTGCGAAATAGGGGAGGCTGTTTTCATCATGCGGATTTTATCTGTTGTTCAGGTGATTCCTGGCGAAAAGCAACCAGGGCGATGAATATCAACAGCAGCATCGTACTGATGATGTAGAAGAAACTGATCCCTTTTAGCCATTGAATGGCCAGCCCCCCAATAAACGGACCGCTGATGCTCCCAAAGCTAAAGAAGATGCCGCACATCAGATTGCCAGCCGGAAGAAGCTGTTTTGGCAGCAAGTCGGCCATATAACTGATTCCGAGGGAAAAAGTCGATCCTACAACCATCCCGGCTAAAAAGAAACAGATGAGCAGGCCAGTGGTCGAGTTCTCGAGCAATCCGGCTGCCGTGAACGAGAGGAAGCCGGACAGGGTTACGGTGATCAATACATTTCGCCGGCCGAGCTTATCACTTAGGATCCCAAGCGGAAGCTGTGAGAGGATTCCCCCAATAGCAAAAGCAGGCAGCAGGAGTGCAACAGTATCGACGCCAATTCCCGATCTCATTGCGTACACTGGGAAATTTCCGTTTAGACTGGCTTCCAAAAAACCGTAGCCAAAGGGAGGCAGGAAGGCGACCCAGGCATACTTGAAAACCTTTCTAAATCTCTTCATTGTACCGAAGAAAGAAACACTGTCCGTATCATTTTCAGGACGCTCGTTATGGAGCAGCCATACAGTCAGCCAGGCAATCAGGCTGATAGCAGATGAAATGATGAATGGCAGCGCGGTATTTATTTTTACAAAACCAATCATTAATGGACCAGCAGCAAATCCCAACCCGAAAAATAAACCATAGATGGAGATATTCCTTCCGAGTCGATCTCTTGCCGAAAAGGATGTGATCCATGTCTGAGTGGCAAAATGAAGCATATGGTCGCCAATCCCGATGGCCAGTCTTAGAACAAACCAGAACCAGAAGGACTTCCATAAGGGAAAGAACGCCAGCGAAACCGCTACTAGAAAGCCGCCGATGAGAATGATGGGCTTGTAGCCAAATCTGCGAAGCGGCGCTTCCATCAATGGGGATGCAATCAAGATCCCGATATACAATCCTGTTGCATGTAAGCCATTCATGGATGATGACACACCATCCTGTTCAAAGATAATTGCAACCAATGGCAGCAGCATTCCCTGGGAAAACCCCGAGATGGCCACGATGCTGACCAGGATCCAGAAACGAAGTTTAGTGCTTATATTCATGATTTAAAGTCTCCCTGAGTAGTTAGTACTCTTTTGATGTTAACGATATAAAATTTTATGTGCAACGGTTTTTTTCTTTCAAATAGCAGGTAAAATAGTGTAACCTCTTTATTATCAGGGAAATATTGCTATTTAAAAAATTGTGTTTAAGGAGAGAGTCTAATGGAATTTAAAATGAAACCTGATGTTGGTTTCTATACAGAAACAGGTTTTGGGAGACTGGATATTGCAGGTGATGAAGAATATGGATTCAGGCCATATCAACTATTAGTTTCATCAGTGGCAATCTGCAGCGGCGGAGTCCTCCGTAAGGTTTTGGAAAAAATGAGGATGGAAATCGAGGATATCCATATTAAGGCTGATGCAGAACGAGTTGAGGAAGAAGCCAATAGAGTGAGCAAAATTACCGTACATTTCCGCATTTCCGGAAACAATCTTGATGAAAAGAAAATCGAGAAGGCAATGGTGCTGACAAGGAAAAACTGTTCAATGGTCCAATCAGTTCAGGGAAGCATTGAAATCGAGGAAACGTTTGAAATCGTATAATGCTTCTGCCCCCTTCAAAGATTTTGTTTTTTATCGATCACCTTCATTCCTTTAGGGACTTTTGCATAAAGTGACTAACAATGGACTATAAGGGGTACAGATATTGAAAACAATAACAACTTAGAAAGGATTAGACTATGGCAAACAAGATTTTTATGATTTTAACGTTCGTTGGTGTTCCGTTATCTGTTATCGGAACTCTGCTGCATTGGTCGAGTGTTTTGTTATTTATTATTTACTGTTTGACAATCATCGCACTTGCCAGCTATATGGGCAGGGCGACCGAAAGTCTGGCAGTTGTGGCAGGGCCAAGGATTGGCGGTCTGCTTAATGCGACCTTCGGGAACGCGGTGGAATTGATCATTTCGATTTTCGCATTAAAAGCCGGGTTAATCGGCGTAGTCCTTGCATCACTGACAGGTTCTGTTCTTGGCAACCTGCTGCTGGTGGCTGGGCTTTCCTTTTTTATAGGAGGACTGAAGTTTAAACGCCAGCATTTCAACGTCTATGACGCTCGGCATAACTCAGCACTTTTAATGTTTGCAGTCATTGTCGCATTCGTCATTCCTGAAGTGTTTGCGATGGATATGAACGAAAGCAAGACCATCAGCTTGAGTGTGGGGATCTCCATTATCTTGATTGCGTTGTATCTGGCCGCATTATTTTTTAAGCTTGTCACCCACAGAGGCGTTTACCAGCCAAAAACTGAGGAAGGAACCGTGCATCATGAGGAAGAACCGGAATGGAGCAAAGGCAAAGCAATTGGCATTCTGCTAGCTGCAACCGTTGCTGTTGCGTACGTTGCCGAGAATCTGGTTCACACTTTTGAGACTGTCGGTGAATCTTTCGGCTGGTCTGAATTATTTATCGGGGTCATTATCGTGGCGATTGTAGGGAATGCAGCAGAACACGCATCAGCCATCATCATGGCCTATAAAAACAAAATGGACATCGCTGTAGAAATTGCCGTAGGGTCAACTTTACAGGTCGCAATGTTTGTTGCACCAGTACTAGTTTTGATTTCTTTGATGTTTGAAACGAGTATGCCGCTAGTGTTCTCAATGCCAGAAATGGTGTCGATGGCAGTTGCCGTGCTTCTGTCCATCAGTATTGCCAACGACGGAGAAACAAATTGGTTTGAGGGGCTTACACTGTTGGGTGCCTATGTTATAATGGGTATTGGATTTTACTTGCTTTAATATAATAGAAAATATGAACTCTGTTCCGGGAGGACAGGGTTCTTTTTTCGCTGTAAAAAGGCAGTTTAATTGGAACAGCTATGATTTAACAGTCATGGGCTGATTATGGACATGTCAGGATTGAAAAACGATGACAATGTCCAAAAGAAGGTTTTGAAGAAGGAGAATAAGGACTATGGCTTTTGTTTATCGCACTCTATTTTTCATCATCGGGTTAACGATTCTTTCTTTCGGAATTTCGATGACTATTAAAGCTGGGCTGGGGACAGGCGCGTGGGATGCTCTCAATGTTGGCCTTTCGAAAACTGTAGGCCTGACACCTGGCAGCTGGGTTGTCATTGTAGGAATTATCATGATATTCATTAATGCGTCTCTGGTAAAAAGACGACCGGATATTGCCGCGGTCATCACTTTGCTCATTACAGGTTTGCTGATTGATTTCTGGCTGTTGCGTGTCCTGGATGATTTGGCGGTTTCAGGGTATGGAAAGCAATTTGGGGTATTCCTGATTGGAATGACTGCACTGAGTTTTGGTCTCGCAGTCTATTTGCAGCCGAAATTTCCATTGATTCCAATCGACAATTTCATGATGGCGCTAAGGGAACGGTTCAATTTGAATTTAATGGCAGCGAAAACGCTGGGAGAAGTGATCGCTCTGTCAGCAGCCTTCATTTTCAAAGGACCGATTGGAATTGGGACATTGATAGTGACCTTCGCAATCGGGCCGCTAATTCAATTGTTCTATCCTTATTGTGAGAAATTGTATAATAAGCTGCTCACCTCTGCCAGATAAATCTTATATAAAAAACCAAGAGGACTTGCTCAATCAGCAGTGCCTCTTTTTTTACGCAAAAACTATGGATAAACTGACGGAACTCCGAAAACACTATGAACAAACTTAAAAGTTTCCTGTAGTGAAAGGAGTATTACACCGATGAAAAAAGCATCAGCTATCCTTGTATTGTCGATGGTTTTCATTATGTCCATTCTAGCAGTTGGTTTTGCCGAGGAAGGGAAGAAAGGAACTCCGCAGCAAAAGCAGGAGGAGAAATCGAAGTATGTGATTCCGGGTTCAGTCATGAACATCACAAAGGATAATACTTATCCGAATCCGACTGAAGATCTGCCGTTCCTACAGCCAAGTGAGCTGACAAAGAATTTAATCAAAACGTCAAAAGTGAAAATTGAGAATCCTGACTTGATTCGGATGCTGAATGAAACTTCAATTAACAGCACTCCATTTGCCATCGGATACCGCGCGATTGTTTATCTTGGAGAATGGCCGTTGAGTTACGAATCAGCTGAAACCTCACCTAACTGGGAATTCCAGAAAATCAATACGAACTATTTTGATAACCGTGGTGGAAATGCTATTTATCAAATCCATTATGTACAGGAGCAGCAGAAGGTAGTGAAAGGCGGCCTGACTGCGAAAATCAAAAACGCGGAAGATGTTCAAAAAATGATGCTGTTAAAAGCAGCCAAGAAAACTGGATTGCCGCTTGCGTTTGAAACGATTGTCGGTGCTGGTACAAAAAAGGATCATATCTATAATATCCAGCCTAAGCGCCTCGGCTACCTTTATGCATATGCACCAGCGATCAATGAAAAGGGGAAGGTGACATACGGCGAGGTTTACCTGATGCTTAAAGGCAGCAAGAAATTCATCGTCGTCAAAAATGTCGTTTCCCAGGGAATCGGGGCCTGGATCCCGGTTCAAGACCATATAAGCTTCGGTTTCGTTTCCAGTGAGCGTCCGAGGTAAAATGAATTAGATAGGAACGAAGCTAGCCTGGTATCTTTTAAAGGAACCAGGCTTTTTTTATTAGTTGTTAGTAATTTTTTCCTCTTGACAAAAGGTAGATATATCCTGTTTAACGCTTGTCCGTACCGGGAATTAGATAGGCATAACAAAATAACTCACCAAAAATTAAGGAGGAAATAAATTATGTCTGACAATATTCTTTCTAACAACCAAAATTCAATGGGCACCAATTCAAACTCTTACAACTTGAACAACAATATGTACACTTCTTCAACGGAGAATGCATCATATGATACAACAACTGGAACAACAACCTATGCAAGCACAAATTCCGGAGATTCTTATTCCAACAATTCTTCGATGGGCGGATACTCCAGCAGCTATGCTGTTGGAAGCTCAAGCAGCTCAAGCTCTTCAAACAGCAAGCTGATGAAAGGTGTGCTTATCGGAGCTGCAATCGGCGGTGCGATGGCAATGCTTGACTCAAACACTCGCACAAAAGTTAAGGATAAGGCAGTAAATGCAAAAGATACGTCAATGAATGTCATCAGTGAAGTAAAGAACAACCCTTCTGATGTAAAGGAGCAAATGATGAGCAGCTTCAGGGAAGCTTCCAGCATTTTAAAAGAAGCAATCAGTGATGCTCAAAACCTTTACCAGCGCCTGAATGAGGATGTGTTCAGCAAGATGAATGAGGCAAAGTCCAATTCCTCTGATGCTGTGCAAACCGTAATGAATGCCAAGGAAGAGCTCAAGGAGGTTGGATCAAAAGTGAAGGAAGCAGGTTCTGTAGCGATGGACAACCCGGTTGTCAATTCTGCAACTGATTCTGGATCTTCATACTCTGGGTCAAGTCAGGGTTCTGACACGTATGCAACTGGGATGAAGAGCCAACCGACTGATACAACAGGACTTGGAAATACCTCAAACACCTTCACGGTATCACCGGAAAACCAAAGAAATGATAACAATCGCTAATATGGGCGAAATTAAAACCAGTCCTGGTCTACAGGGCTGGTTTTTTGCTGTCAGGTCTCCCATATATTTGGTTGTTTCTTAATTTTGTTTGGCGGGTATTAATTAGTACGAGTTAATTTAGGAGGAAATGTCAATGGATAAGCAATTTAAACCGCGCTCAGACAGGTGTGATTATGATAGAGAAACTGCAACAGGTAAAATAGCAATGGCTGCTTCGGCGCATCCCATCGCTACCAATGCAGCGGAAAAAATACTGCGTGAAGGCGGGAATGCCATCGATGCCGCGATTGCCATTCAATTCGGGTTAAATGTCGGGGAACCGATGATGACTGGTATTGGAGGCAGTGGATTTTTCATGGTCTATCATGCGGAAAGCAAGACGACGAAAATCTTTGATGGACATACTAGAGCACCAAAAGCTGCGCATCCAAAACTGTTTTTAGATGAAAAAGGGGAAGTCATCCCATTCCAAAAACGATCCACGCATGGAATCGGCGTGGGTGTACCAGGAATATTGAAAGCAATGGAGGCGGCAAGGAAGGAATATGGGACCAAGCCGCTTGCTGAATTGATCGAACCTGCTGCGCAGGCTGCAGAGAAAGGTGTAGAGGTCAATTGGGTCATGGAAGAAATCCTAAATACATTCGACCACCGACTCGGTGATCATGCAAAGGAATTATTCATGCCGGGCGGGAAGTCGCTTAAGGAAGGGGATGTCTACCAGAAGGAACACCTGGCGAAAACGTTCCGGGTCCTTCAGCGTGATGGCATAGAAGCGTTCTATGAAGGGGAAATTGGGGAAGCTATTATTTCTACACTAAAAGAGCTTGGCGGAATCATGGAGATGTCTGATCTGAAGGAATATGAAATCTCTATCGATGAGCCAGTATGGGGGAGCTACAGAGGATACAAAATTGCTTCTTCCAACATGCCAAGTGCCGGCGGGATTACGATGCTGCAGATTTTGAAAATCCTCGAAGGTTTTGATCTTAGCAAGTATGATGTGAAATCATGGGAGAAGTATTTCTTATTTACTGAAGCGATGAGGATTGCTTTTACCGATAAAATTGCCTTTTCAGGTGACCCTGAATTTGGGGACATACCGCTAAAAGGATTGCTGAATGAGGAGTACCTTTCTGAACGAAGGAAATTGATTAATTGGGAACGAAGAAATGATGCAATCGATTTTGGAAATCCTTGGGCTTATTCAGGTGGTAATGAAATTAATATTGTGCGTCAGCCTTTTGAGCCTGATAGGGAAAGAAGTGAAACAACCCACTTTACGGTAATGGACAAGTGGGGCAATATCGTTGCTTGTACTTCCACCGTTGAACATCCCTTTGGGTCAGGGATCATGGTTAAGGATTATGGGTTTGTTTTAAATAATGAGCTGACAGATTTTGATGCTGTTCCAGGCGGATTGAATGAAATCCAGCCAGGCAAGCGTCCTGTCAGCTGCAAGACGCCTACAATCGTGTTCAAGGATGATGAGCCGGTTTTGACACTCGGTTCCCCGGGAGGGCCTACGATCGTTGGCTCAGTTTTCCAGACATTGGTCAATGTGCTTGATTTCGGAATGGATCTTAAAGAAGCAATCGAGGAGCCGAGAATTTTCAATAGTACAGGCCCGCTGATTGGCTGGGAGTCAGGAATCAGCATGGAAGCGAAAGGTGAAATGGAATCCAGGGGCTTTGAATTCGCCGACGGACCATTCCCGATTGGTAATGTCCAGGCTATCAAAATTGATCGAGAGAAAGGCATCCTCTATGGTGCCGCAGATTCCAGCCGGGAAGGCAAAGCAACAGGGCTGGATGAATAAGATCGTAAAGCAGGCTGAAATAGTTCAGCCTGTTTTTAAATATGTTTTTTCCTGAAATAGCCTGTGCAAACCCATTGGTTAGGGGGAATACTATCCAATAACCAATGAATTTTGCACGAACTGCAATCAGTAAGGCTTTTTGAAAATCATTGCACACCCGCCCATTTTTAGGTAGGATGTTAACGATAGTGAAAGGAGCGAGTATGTTGGGAAACCCGATTAATGATAAGAATACACAGGTTGTATTCCTGAAACAGCGTTTGGATATGTTTGCCGAATTGCTAGAAGCAATTGATCCGGAAGAAGCCGATCTAGATGATATCGACCGCATGATCCAGATTGTCGAAGAAATGGATGCTAAATGCCGAGAATTTAAAAATCGTGATTTGTAAGGGACCTTTATATGAGGTCTCTTTTTTGTGCATGCATCTGTCTGGAGCTGTCCGAAGCGCTTGCGCTATTCTTTTTCCAGCTCCAGCGCCTAGCCCCTCGAGACGCTTCGGTCCTGCCAATGAAGTCAAAGAGCGACCTCACTGTCAGGCCCTCCAGCGCTTGTCGGGGCTGACCAAGGCGCTTGCGCTATTCTGTGTGTAAACGATTCCACTTTTCATCTTTAAATAGAGAGATTATAGGAGTATAATGGTATCGGAGAAATTGTTATAAAATTTTCACATATAGATACAGCCATACAAGGGGAGAGGGGTAAAAAGATGAATATTGAAAAGTTCCAGGAAAGCATGTACCAGCTGGTTGTTGAAACTTCCACCAACCTGCCCAAGGATGTTCGCAGAGCGATCAAAGCGGCAGCGGAGCGTGAAAACGCAGGAACCCGTTCAGCGATGAGCCTTGATACGATCACGAATAACATAAAAATGGCGGATGACAAAGTTTCGCCAATCTGCCAGGATACTGGTCTTCCAACTTTTAAAATCAAGACTCCGGTTGGTGTAAACCAGCTCGAGATCAAAACGGCAATCTATAACGCGATTGCACAGGCAACTAAGGATGGCAAACTGCGCCCTAACTCTGTGGATTCATTGACAGGTGACAACAGCGGCGACAATCTTGGCGGCGGAACGCCTGTTATAAAGTTTGAGCAATGGGAAAAAGACTATATTGATGCACGTCTGATTTTAAAGGGCGGCGGCTGTGAAAATAAAAATATCCAGTACAGTCTTCCGGCTGAACTGGAAGGGCTGGGACGTGCCGGACGAGATTTGGACGGTATCCGCAAGTGCATCATGCACTCAGTCTACCAGGCACAGGGACAAGGTTGCAGCGCAGGCTTCATCGGCGTTGGGATTGGCGGAGATCGTTCTTCAGGATATGACCTTGCAAAAGAGCAATTATTCCGTACCGTGGACGATGTCAACCCGCATCCGGACCTTAGAAACCTTGAAGAATACGTAATGGAAAATGCGAATAAGCTTGGGATTGGAACCATGGGCTTTGGCGGCGAAACAACGCTTCTTGGCTGCAAAATCGGTGTCATGAACCGTATTCCTGCCAGCTTTTATGTATCAGTTGCATATAACTGCTGGGCATACCGCCGCCTTGGCGTTGCTGTGAATCCTGAAACAGGGGAAATCAAGGAATGGATGTACCAGGAAGGCGAGAAAATTGACTTCTCCCAGCCTGCTGCACAGGAAATTGCCGCAGCTGTTGAAGCGACTGCTGAACAGAACGTTATAACATTAACCGCTCCTATCACAGAGGAACAAATCCGAGAGCTTAAAGTCGGAGATGTTGTCCAGATCAATGGCAGGATGTACACAGGCCGCGACGCAATCCATAAGTATCTTACAGACCATGACGCACCTGTCGATTTGAATGGCCAGGTCATTTATCACTGCGGTCCTGTCATGCTGAAGGACGAAGAAGGAAACTGGCATGTAAAGGCAGCCGGGCCGACAACAAGCATTCGCGAGGAGCCTTATCAGGGAGACATCATGAAGAAGTTCGGAATCCGTGCTGTCATTGGAAAAGGCGGAATGGGCAAGAAGACGCTTGCTGCCTTGAAGGATCATGGCGGCGTTTACCTGAATGCCATCGGCGGGGCTGCGCAGTACTATGCTGACCGTATCAAATCCGTTGAAGGTGTAGACCTGATGAATTTCGGAATTCCTGAAGCAATGTGGCATCTCAATGTCGAAGGTTTCACAGCAGTCGTTACAATGGATTCTCATGGCAACAGCCTGCACGAGGACGTAGAAAAATCATCACTTGAAAAATTGGCGCAATTCGCTGATCGAGTGTATAAATAATGCATTGGGAGGCTTGCTATTATCGGCAAGTCTCCTTTCTGTTTTCAACTGTTTTTACTCCACATTAACTGACCTCTCCTAACCATTGATCGCTATTTTTCAAATTATTTCTTTTCCGCAGTTTTATGATTTTTTCGAGATACCTTTCTCTTTTGCCAAAATGATATTTACTTTCAAGAATTTTTTTTATCTGCTAACAAACAATAAAGAAAAACATCTATGGAGGAACAACATGAAAACGTTAGTTAAGATACTGCTTACGTCAGCACTGCTGCTGTTAATTGCCATGCCAGCTGTGACGAGTGCGGAGGAGAATTCGAACTCTGCCTTGCACTGGGGTTTCAAAAAGGGCCGGAATGAAAGACAGGCTGATGCTGGAAGAATGTTTGAAATCATTCTTGAAGACCATGGAGCCGTTTATAAAGGGGACAAGAATTCTAAGATTTTGTATCTGACGTTTGACAATGGGTATGAAAATGGCTATACCGAGAAAATTCTCGATGTTCTAAAAGAGGAAAAAGTACCTGCCGCTTTTTTTGTGACAGGACATTATCTTGAGAGTGCCCCGGAGCTTGTCGTCAGAATGGCGAATGAAGGCCATATCATCGGGAACCATTCCTGGCACCATCCAGACATGACCAAAATCAGCGATGAAAAAATTAAGAAGGAATTGGAAATGGTTCGTGCCGAAACTGAAAGAATCACTGGGAAAAAGCAAATGAGCTACCTGCGCCCTCCAAGGGGGGTCTTCAGCGAAAGGACAATGGCTGTAGCGAAGGAAGCTGGCTATACTCATGTGTTCTGGTCACTTGCATTCGTCGACTGGAACACCGACCAGCAAAAAGGCGCGCAATATGCGTACGATAAAATCATGACACAAATTCATCCGGGCGCCGTCCTGCTTTTGCATACTGTCTCGAAAGACAATGCAGACGCGCTTGGAAAGGTAATCAGGGATTTGAAAGAACAGGGCTACCAATTCAAAAGCCTTGATGACCTCATGCTCAGCAAAGGCGGCATGAAGAACCCGATGCTGTATTAATGTTTTGATCCCGGCATCTCTCAGGTGCCGGGATTTAAAATTGGAAAATAAACTTTTTCCAGTTCGTCAATAAAATAAAATTATGGCCAATAAACAAGCGGGAATCGCCAATAAAATGAAAATGTCGCCAATAAAATTTCAAAATCGCCAGTAAAGCATTGGTTTTCGCCAATAAAGCAGTAACTGGCTTAAAAAGAAGAGTGAACCCCGCCAATATAGAAGCCTTGGCTCCCAAATGCAATAGCAACTCCATCAAGAAAAAAAGAATCGACTCAAAATAGTCTATAGTTCCCGTAATATCAGCACTATTTTCGTAAAAACAGTGAGGAAATGCTATAATACGGGGAAAATACTTGAGGGCGGTTTGTTTATGTGGGAAGAAAAGGTGTCCATTACCGGGCCATACAATTTTGACCTGGCCTTGAGCCGGCTGGCGCTTGATCCGTTGAACGAAATCGATACAGAGCAGCGTCTTGTTAAAGTACCGCTGGCTTTTGAAAATAAAAAGGTTGTCGCAAATGTAATGGCGACTGGTACACTTGAAAAACCTGAATTCATCGTCACTGCCAGTGATGAAAAAGATAAGGCGCTAAAGCGGCTGACGGAAATTTTTCAGTGGAATGTTGAATTGCTCCAGGTCCACGAGCATTTTCAGACGACCCAGCTAAAAGATTTGTTCAATGCGCATTATGGGACTCCGCTTGTACTGGAATTCGATCCTTTTTCGAGTTTGATCAAGAGCATTATCCATCAGCAGGTAAATCTAAAATTTGCTTTTACGCTGACAGAACGGTTCGTAAAGTCTTTTGGAGATGAAGTGGATGGTGTCTGGTACTACCCCTGTCCTGAAAAAGTAGCCCAGCTTAAAGTAGAGCAGCTGCGTGAGCTGCAGTTCAGCGGGCGGAAAGCGGAGTATGTGATTGGAATCGGAGAGCTGGCTGCTTCTGGACAGCTTGATTTTGAAAAAATGAACCAAATGCCAGATGCCGACGTATCAAAGGAATTGATCAAAATCAGGGGTGTCGGACCATGGACGGTGGAAAATTTCCTTATGTTCGCACTCGGCAGGCCAAACTTGTTCCCGATGGGAGACATCGGCATCCAGAATGCGCTGAAGAAATACTTTGGACTGGATGAGAAGCCCAGCCTGGCTGATATGGAAAGGTACAAGGAGCCATGGAATCCTTATTTAAGCTATGCTTCGCTCTATTTATGGAGAAGCATTGAATAATTGGAGTGAAGTTTGATGAAAAAAGAACAGCAAGCAAATAAGCAGCAAGAAAACAAAGGGAAACCATACAACAAATCCCCGTATAAGAGCAACGGGCAGCAGGCGAAAAAGTCGTCGCAAATGAAAGGGCATGATCAGCAAACGGCCAAACTTGAGCTTAAGCAGACATTCCCGCTGACAATCAAGCGTCTGGGAATCAATGGTGAGGGTGTCGGTTATTTCAAGCGGCAGGTCGTTTTTGTGCCAGGTGCATTGCCAGGCGAAGAAATCGTTGCGGAGGCGACAAAAGTCCACCCGAAATTTGCTGAGGCAAAAATTAAGAAAATCCGCAAACCCTCCCAGCACAGAGTCAGGCCGCTTTGTCCGGTATATGACCAGTGCGGAGGCTGTCAGCTTCAGCATTTGCGTTATGATCAGCAGCTTAATGAAAAGCGTGACATTGTCATCCAGGCATTAGAGCGCCATACAAAGCTTAAGATAGATGAACTCGATATCCGTCCGACGATTGGTATGGAAAATCCATGGGGTTACCGGAACAAAAGCCAGTTCCAGGTTGGCCTTAAGGACGGAAAGGTGCTTGCCGGCCTGTACGGACTGAATTCCCATAATCTGATCAATATTGAACAATGTGCGGTCCAGCATCCTGCTACAACGAAGGCTACCGAAGTTGTAAAAGGTATTCTTGATGACTTAAACATCTCGATTTACAATGAGAAAAAGCATAAAGGCCTCGTCCGGACAATTGTTGCCAGGACAGGAGTCCAAACCGGAGAGCTGCAGATTGTCTTGATCACGACGAAAAAAGAGCTCCCGAAAAAAGACATGATAATCCAAGAAATCAAAAGACGGCTTCCCGAGGTCAACTCGATTGTCCAGAATGTCAATGGCGAAAGGACGTCGGTTATCTTCGGCAGTGAAACAGCCACACTGGAAGGAAAAGACTTTATCCAGGAAACGCTGGGTGATCTGCAATTCGAGCTTTCTGCAAGGACGTTCTTCCAGTTGAATCCTGAACAGACTGTGAAACTCTACAATGAAGCGAAAACTGCAGCCAGGCTTACAGGCCAGGAAAAGGTGGTTGATGCCTATTGTGGTGTCGGGACAATCGGATTGTGGATGGCAAATCAAGCTGGCGAGGTACGCGGGATGGATGTCATTCCGGAATCAATTGAAGATGCGAAAAAGAATTCTATCAAACATGATGTACATCACGCAACGTTCTATGCAGGCAAAGCGGAAGAACTGCTTCCTAAATGGCTAAAGGAAGGATGGCAGCCGGATGTTATCGTCGTCGATCCGCCGCGGACTGGCTGTGACGAGGAATTCCTGAAAACCGTCCTGAAAATCAAGCCGAAAACCTTCGTGTACGTTTCATGTAACCCTTCAACCCTTGCAAAGGATATCCAGACGCTATGCGGCAAATACAAAGTAGAATACATCCAGCCTGTGGACATGTTCCCTCACACTTCACAGATTGAGAGTGTCACAAGACTGGTCCTAAAGTAAGTATAGGCGCCATCCAGATGGAATGGCGCTTTTGCTGCTTAATAGACTTGAACTTCCTGACGGTTCTTTGGATAAACATGGTTTTAAGAAGTAAGAAAGGGTAAAATTCAATTATAAAGACAAAATAACTATGTTAGCCTATAAAGATAAAAGCTGCATGGATTGAGGAGGAAACAGATGATTAGCGATAAGTTGGTAAACGGTTTAGTTGAACAAATGAATTATGAATTTTATTCTGCGCACGCATACATGGCAATGGCTGCGTATTGCTCGGCGGAGAATCTTGATGGTTTTGCAAACTTCTTTTTGGTACAAGCCGAAGAAGAACGGTTCCATGCAATGAAGTTTTACAATTTCATCAACGATTTGGGTGAGCGCGTGACCTTCGATGGATTTAATTCCCCATCAAATGATTTCGAATCTGTCCTGGATGTTTTTGAAAAAGGGCTGGAACATGAGAAGGAAGTCACCCGCCGCATCTACAATCTTGCAGATATCGCACTTGATGAACGTGAGCACGCAACCATGACATTCCTAAAATGGTTCATTGAGGAACAAGTCGAAGAAGAGGCCATGTTCGACAGCCTGATTCAAAAGCTTCGCCGCATTGACAAGGACAGCAACGCATTCTTCATGCTTGAAAATGAACTCGCACAGCGTTCATTCACAGCACCAGAGGGAAAATAAACAAGGCAACAGGGTTCCGGATGGGATCCTGTTTTTTTATGCGGAAGAGAAAAACTGAGCTGAAAAACGGATAAAAAAAGGCAGGGGTATTCAAGCTGTAAAGGAGAACTTCAGCTTGTCCCTGTCGATATATTCCCGGTTGCAAGCAATTTATTCCCGGTTGGGATGAATATATCACCGGTTAGGGGAGTTTTATTCCCAGTTGCAGAGAATTTATTCCCGGTTGGCATAGATTTCATACTTTTGGATGCCAATAAGGTTGGGTCAACAGAGTTTGTCTGCAAGTATAATAAGGAGTTTCTGGCGATTGTAAATGTCAAAAAGAAATCACTCTTGTAAAACTAATGCATGTCTTGAAGAAGAAGTACTAAGTGAATGATAAATTATATGAAACTTGGCCCGCTAACTAATCGTTTAGCGGGCCTTTCTTGTGGTATATGTCCAATAAAAGAGTGCCTTATGTTCTAGTTGCTCATGGGGATAGATACAATTCTATTTATTTGATTACTGTAAAAGTTTCCTTTTTTACAATATTTATATCATTAGGAGGCGTCAAAATGAGAGTTGTTGTCTTCGGTGCTCATAGCAGTGTAGGTGAGCATGTGGTCAGTAAACTGCAAAAGAATGGCTATACATCCTGTGCAGTGGCAGGCAATTCTAATCAAACAGACCTCTTGAAAAAACGAGGGGCCACCGATGTGGTTATTTATGATGAAGGTTTGCTTGCGACATTATTTAAGGGATATGACGCAGTTATTTATCTGACGGGAATAAGTCCAAAGGGACAAACTGGTAAAACAGTCATGGTTGATCACCAATCTGTCATCGAAACGGTCAAAGAGGCTGAAAAACAAGGTGTCCGGCGATTTGTAATGATGAGTGCGGTTATGGCAAATGAAGCGGCAGGTGATGAGTCTCGGGAAATAGGTGCCAAAGAGATGCCAGACGAGCTAATCAGGCAGTCAAAATTGATATATACGGTAGTTCAGCCGGGGGATGTAACAGCTAAGCCTGGTCATGGAAAAATATCGGCGGCTGTGACGCTTAATGGAAAAGATGCTGAAATATCAGGTGAAGACCTGGCAGAAGTTCTTGTCATGTCGCTTGAATCGGAGTCCACTTTCAATAAGACATTTGAAGTTTCAGAGGGCGATACAGTCATATCAAAGGCACTATCTTCATTATAGGAAAGGAGGATCTACATGGATTTGACGGACTATCTGTTGCTCGGCCTGTTTATCTTCATCGCATTAATCATCCTGTTGCCGATTCTGTTATTTATCTATTTATATATGAAAGACGACAAGCAGAAGCAGCATTCCATTTTGAGGAATTTTCCTGTTATCGGAAAGGTACGGTATTTTACTGAGCATATCGGTCCTGAGCTGAGGCAGTATCTATTCAACGCAGATAATGAGGGGAAACCTTTTTCGCGAAAAGAATACCAGGATGTTGTCAAGGCGGGAAAGTATAAGGAGAGATTAATAGGCTTTGGCTCGCTCCGAGATTTCGATGCGGAGGGATTTTACATCAGGAATACCCTTTTTCCAAAGCTGACGGATGAAATGAAGGTCGATAATGCCGAAAAAATAAAAACAAGAGTTTACAAGATTGATGGCGAGGGTCTTTTTACAAGGAAAGAGCATAATGAGGAGAAGCTGGCTGATCCTTATTACCTTCAGGATGATGATGCGGTCGTGGTGGGTGAACATACATGCCGCTTTCCTTTCCGTGTAAAAGGGCAGGTTGGGCAGTCCGCAATGAGCTATGGGGCGCTTGGCGAAAGAGCGATTCAGGCGTTGTCAAAAGGGCTCGGACTCGCAGGAGGCACTTGGATGAATTCCGGTGAAGGAGGATTATCAGACCATCATCTCGTCGGGAATCCGGATATCATCATGCAAATTGGCCCGGATCTATTTGGTGTCAGAAAGCCAAACGGAGAATTTTCCTGGGAAGAATTCAAGAAAAAAAGTGAAATGTCTCAGGTGAAAGCATTTGAAATTAAGATGGCACAAGGCGCGAAGACCCGAGGAGGCCATGTTGAAGGAGAAAAGGTCACCGAGGAAATTGCCAGGATCCGTCTTGTGGAAGTCGGGAAGACAATTAACAGTCCAAACAGATTCTATGAATTCAGTGATGTCCCAACCTTGTTTGAGTGGATTGAAGAGTTGCGTTCAGTTGGCGGGAAACCGGTGGGAATCAAGATTGTCGTGGGTGATTTGGATGCGCTTGAAAAGATGATTTCATTTATGAAGGAAAGCGGGAAAGGCCCAGATTTCATCACGGTGGACGGCGGGGAAGGCGGTACAGGAGCCACCTACCAGGAGCTGGCCGATTCGGTCGGGCTTCCAATCCATTCAGCTTTGCCAGTGGTGGATGAAATGCTCCGGCAGTACGGGATTAGAGACAGGGTCAAGCTGATTGCTTCAGGAAAATTGATCACACCTGATAAAATTGCTATTGCCCTTGCCATGGGGGCCGATCTCGTGAACATCGCCCGCGGAATGATGATCAGCGTAGGCTGTATCATGGCCCAGGTGTGCCACACCAATACTTGTCCTGCAGGTGTAGCGACTACTGATAAGAAGCTCCAGGATGGCCTGGTCGTCGATGAAAAGATGTACCGGGTCGCCAACTATATTATTTCCCTGCGTGAAGGCCTGTATAATCTGGCCGCTGCTGCTGGCCTGGACAGCCCTGTGAAGTTTGAACGGAAGCATATCGTCCATAAAGATGAGCTTGGCCGCATCTCTCCAGTAGAAGACCTGATTATTGCAGCCAGACGGACACAAATGCAAAAAGAACGGAAAATTGATTAATCGAAAGCCAGTCCAATTGCGGACTGGCTTTTAAAATGTTCATCTTTTAAAAATTGTGGAATAATAAGTATCAAACGATTTGTTAGGGGGCTGCTGGATTGGCGGGTAAAACAGCGTTGATTGCTGGTGCGACTGGTTTGATTGGGAAGGAATTACTTCGAATTTTACTGGATGCAAAAGAATATGAAAAGGTAACTGCGATCGTAAGAAGATCAGTTGAGATTGAACATCCCAAGCTGGATGAAAGAATTGTCGATTTCAGCCAGCTTAAGCAATCCAAAAAAATCTTTGCAGCAGATGATGTGTTCTGCTGTCTGGGTACCACCATTAAAAAAGCGAAAACGAAGGAAGCGATGTGGAAAATCGATGTTGAATATCCAGTGGAGATTGCCAGACTGGCCAGCTCGCAGGGAGCAGAAAAGTTTCTGCTGGTCAGCTCGATGAACGCGGATCCAGATTCTTCTATCTTTTATCCAAAAATGAAAGGGAAGCTTGAAGAAGAGATTAAACAGATTCCATTCGAAATGACAGCCATTTTCCGGCCATCACTTTTACTTGGGGACCGGGATGAATTCAGGCTAGGTGAAAAGACGGCTGCCGCTGTTGTAACCAAGATCCCATTTCTATTTAAAGGTCCGTTAAAGAAATTTAAAGCCATTGAAGGAAAAACAGTGGCCAAAGCTATGTACAAGATTGCTCAAACAAACAATAGTGGCCTAACTATTTATCCTTCTGAACAAATACATGAAATTGGCCGCTGACCTATCAGCCATGGAGTGAAACTTACATGATAAACATATTATTGTTTTTAGCTGGAATCATTGTACTTGTCTATTTGGTCCTGAATTTATATCCAGCTTTTGGAGGGAAGTATTCCACTGAGAAGAAGACGGTATATGCACATTCACCGCAATATCATAAGGGAAAGTTCGTCAACCAGATTCCAACCTCATGGGATACCAGTTTCAGTTCCATGGTGTCGATGATGAGGGACTTTTTAAAAGGCAATCCAGACAGGAGGCCTCGCAATCGAATGCCGATGGTCACATTCTCGCCTGATGTAAAAAGTCAGTCAGATGCGAAGGTCACCTGGTTTGGCCATTCCGCATTCCTACTGGAGATTGAGGGGAAGACGATATTGTTCGATCCAATGTTCGGAAAAGCACCGACCCCATTCCCGATCAGAAACCAGCGGTACAGCGGGGAACTGCCCTTCAAAATACAGGAACTGCCGGAAATTGATGCAGTCATTCTTTCGCATGACCATTATGATCATCTTGATTATGGTTCAATCATGAAACTTAGAGGGAAGGTAAAGAATTATTTTACCCCGCTTGGTGTTGGAGCTCATCTTGAGCGATGGGGGATTGATCCCAATAACATCCGTGAGCATGACTGGTGGGATGAATTCACATTCCAAGGACTCAAATTGGCCTGTACACCGGCCCGTCATTTTTCAGGACGGGGACTGACAAATCGTAATTCAACTCTTTGGTGTTCCTGGGCAGTCATTGGCCAGGAAACCAAAATATTCTTCAGCGGGGATGGCGGGTACGGGCCACATTTTAAAGAAATCGGCGAAAAATATGGACCATTCGATTTAACCCTCATGGAATGTGGCCAATATGACGCTCGCTGGGCAGCCATCCATATGCTGCCTGAAGAAACAGTCCAGGCACATCAGGACGTACAAGGAAGATTGATGATACCAGTGCACTGGGGAGCATTCACCCTGTCTCTTCATTCCTGGCATGATCCGGTTGAGAGGGCGGTTCAGGCAGGGGAGGCTGCAGGAGTTCAGATTGCAACTCCTAGAATCGGGGAGTCAGTTACAGTCGGAGATTCTCAGTATCCGAATCTTCCCTGGTGGAAATAAATTTAAACGAAGTCATGGGGATATCCCATGGCTTTTTTTGTGTTTTTTAAAGAGAAAACGGGTGGTTAAAAGTAATCCTGATTATATCGGAATGGAAACCGATCATCAGCCAAGAAACAGCTCCAGTTTCAGAACAAATATAGGCGAACTGGCCTGCGTTTTTGTATTTGATAAGGGATGGTTTTTATTTATTGGCGAAAAGCAAAATATATCGACCACTTCTCAGCATATATCAGCGGATTTTTGATTTTATCGATCACATTCAACGATATATCGATCACTTTTTTCAATTTATCACCCACATCGATTTTTGACATGCCCGTGAGGCCGAAATCTACATTTTAACACTAATATGTAAAAAGTCTTCAATTTAAATGGAACAGTGCTGCCAGCTTTCTGGGTCAATTGTTTCTGTTGTGATGTTCTGCACAATTTTAAACTCCTTATAAGGAATCATTTTTCGCAAAATTTACAATTTCATGATATTTCGACAACTTTCTTACATTATGATTACTTTGGACTTACTTAATTTGAGGAGGATGTCAAAGTTGAAGAAATTGTTTTCTATTTTACCAGCATTTATTTTATTGTTTTCAACTCTATTCCCATCATTCTTGGCCACTGCACCAAGGGCGGCTGCCGCGGGAAGTGGCAATGTCGTCATTAGTGAAATTGCCTGGATGGGCACGAACAAGAGCTATAGTGACGAGTGGATTGAGCTTTACAACAATTCAGGCTCAGAGGTAGTGCTCGATGGCTGGAAGCTTAATGCAGCAGATGGTGCCCCGGCAATCACTTTGAGCGGAACGATTCCGGCAAATGGTTATTTTTTGCTGGAAAAGACCGATGACCAATCTGTCACTGGAATCCAGGCTGACTTGATTTACAGTGGTTCGCTCGGCAACACAGCCGAACACCTAAAATTAATGAATGCGACGGGGGCTGTCATCGACGAGGTCGATACCTGGTATGCAGGCGATAACACTGCAAAAGCAACAATGGAACGCATTGATCCCTCGGTTTCAGGTATTGACTCGACAAACTGGGCAACCGCAAATGCAAGTTATGCAGATGGACTTGGAACACCTAAAGCTTTTAATTCAACCGGAAATGATGGAAGCGGTTCGGGTGGCGATGCAGGAGGGGAAACAGCTCCGCCGGCAGTGCCTAGTGTATGTGATGACAGAACCCAGCGTTTGAATAATGTTTCTGAGGTTGAGGGAGCCATGAATGTTTATTTTAATAAATGTGCCTTCCCGGAATATGCTTCAGCCGGAAATGAAGCCAACTATAATGTGAATTTCGAAGATATATTAATAAAAAGGCTTAATTCAGCAACAAAGAGCATTGATTTTGCCACATATGAAATCAATCTTCCAAAAGTGGTTGAAACTTTAATCCAGAAAGCGGCTCAGGGTGTGGACGTGCGGGTCATTGCCGATTCCAAGGATGCTGCGGACCCTCATTACGCAGAACGTTTTGAAACCATGCGGCTTTATCTGGAAAAAATGCTGCGCGGGCAGGATGCGAAAATAGGCACTGCTGATGATATTGTCATTTTTTCAGACTCCCCGATGTTTGCAGTTGAAGACAGTGCGAAAAGAACCGCAAAAGGATTGCCGGCAAGCGTATCAGATATTCAGCAAGTTACCGTAACAGTCGGAAATAGCCAAACGACGGGCCGTCTTTTAGTAGAAGCTGAGGCAAAATCCGCTGGGAGCTATTATGGGCCTGGAAACCAGATGCATAATAAGTTTGCCATCGTGGATGACCGCTGGGTATTTACAGGAACATGGAATTTCACTGTAACAGGACTGTATGGTTCCGATGAGAACATGCAGCAGGGCATTCTTGACGGCAACCAGAACCAAATTGTCGAAATCAACTGGCCACAGCTTGCCGGAATATATGAAACAGAATTCAATGAAATGTGGGGCAGCAGCGCATTGAATCCTGATCCTGCGGTATCGAACTTTAGCACCCGCAAAACGGATAATACGACACATGTAATAGATATCAATGGAAAAAAAGTTGAAATCTATTTTTCAGCTGGGGACAATGCAGTTGGTAAAATGGCTGATTTGGTTCGCAACGAGGCAGACTTCAATACATATTTCTCGATTTTTGCATGGAGCGATCAAAAACTGGCGGATGAACTGAAGAATAAGTGGGAAGGATCCTACAATGATATGGAAGGAACCTTGACTGGATTTGATGTCAAAGGACTGTTTGACTCAGACTTCTGGAATCAATGGTGGTCCGCGAGTGTCGATATGACCGGTCGCACTGCTTCACAGACCAGTCTGAACAATCCCAACACGCGCTGGAACAATCCCGCACCGGTCTATGCAGATGCAGAAACACGCAAGCTCCACAGCAAGACAATGCTGATTGACGCTGATACGGACAGTGATCCTACTGTCATTGTCGGATCAACTAACTGGAGTAACAATGGCAACAATGTTAATGACGAGAACATGCTGATCATCCACGATTCAGCAATTACCAACCAGTTTCTTCAGGAATTCAACGCCCGCTACGTACAGGCTGGCGGGACATTGCAGTAGCCATTTTCTTCATTAATAACCTATAAAACAAGGCAAAACGATTGAAGTCGTTTTGCCTTTATTCTTTCTTAGTACACTGCCTTTTGCTGAGGAGGGCTCTGATATGAAAATGCTGATATGAAATAGATGGAAGCGAATAGAAAAAAATAGTTCGAATTACATAGTTAAATATATTTCTAACTATCTCTTTATGATAAAATCCAGTATATGGGAAGTGTCAGCTAGTACATACAGAGGATGGATGTAATCATGAATTTTATATTAGGGGCCGCTGCTGGGTTTGGGTTAAGTATCATTCTTCGGTCAATGGTAAAAAAGCCAAAACAGGATGAAGGGCTGGAGCAGGTACAGCGAATTGCCATGCTGGTTGAGAGTTCAAAGGACGTCATTTATTTTTATCAGGTTAAGCCCGAGTTTAAATTCAAATATATTAGCCCTTCACTGGATACTTATTTGGGGTTCGGGGTTGTAGAGGCTGCAATGGGGAATCCATATGACTGCTTTGAGAGGTCTCATCCGGATGATGTGTCCCAGCTTCATGATAAAGTGACTGGCAATCTTGATTACTCCAAGCCGATTTTGCAGCGATGGCTTGGTCCAGAGGGGGAGTACCTCTGGTTTGAGGAGTACGCAAGCCCGGTTTATGAGGATGGTCAGCTGGTGGCTGTTCAGGGAATCATCCGAAATATTGATGATAAAGTAAAGCTGCAGGAAGACCTTGAGTTCCGTATTACTCATGATGCATTGACAGGAATCCATAATAGGGCTTACTTTGAAAAACAGGCAGCTTTTTATAATAAAAAGAATGTTCCTGCTGCGATCATTTTGTGCGACCTGGATAATTTGAAGACCACGAACGATTCTTTCGGCCATAAGCAGGGTGACCTGCTGTTGATTGAAACAGCCAAACTGCTCGCTGCTTTTACATCAAACGAGATTTCGGTATCGCGAATTGGCGGAGATGAATTCGCCCTTCTTTTGCGCGGGAAAAGCGAAGAGGAAATCATAAATCTCGTAAAATTCATCCAGTCTTCAATTGAATTATATAATCAGGAAAACCCAAATTGTCCTATAGGACTTTCCATAGGTCATGCTTATACCAGCCGGTCAATGGGCAGGATGGAAGAGTTAATGGCTTTGGCTGATACAAGGATGTATGATGCGAAAAGACACAGAAAGAATTATTCATATCGATAAACACCTATGTCCAGACAGGCTGCGATGACTCTCATAAGTTGTGTGTTATTGGTGCAGCCTGGTGATATTGCTCAGCAACGCCGTCAGTTTGCTAAAAAATAGAATAGGTGCAGTCAATAGGATTGCAGGACTTATAATTATCTCGCTGGGAATTCTAGCGTTTATTCAATAGTTTTGGGGGTGGATAATGTGCTTTGGGAAGGAGCAGCCGGTGTATGCATCAACCGGCATGGAGAAATGCTGATGGTCCTGCAGGGGAAAGCAGATGAGAAAAAGCTATGGTCTGTCCCTGCAGGCGGGAAAGAACGCGAAGAGACTTTTGAGCAATGCTGTATCAGGGAAGTATTTGAAGAAACCGGATACGAAGCAGAAATCATCCGGCCGCTTTTTGTAAAAACTGGCATGTATTCTGGAATCAATGTAAAGGTTCAATACTATGAGATAAGAATAGCCGGAGGAGAAGCCATGATCCAGGATACCGATGGGTTAATCCATGAAATTGCCTGGAAAAGGGTAGACGAAATGGAAACAGAGGAATTTGGTTTTAAAGAAGACATCCAATTTTTAATTGATTTTTCAAATGGGCTTCAAATAATATAGAAAAACCGCATGGATTGCCATGCGGTTTGTTCGTTTATACCAATTTCTCTAAATTCACCCGCTTATGAATCGCCAGCATCACTGGTATGCCTACTGCCATTACAGTGAATTCACCAGCAGCTGTGGTGAGCCAGGTGAACCAGAACGGAAGCTGAAAAGCAAGATTCAGTTCAATTGCAATCAGGAACATTGTGAAGGTAAAAACAATGGTGTTCACAATCATCCTGCCCATGATGTTTTTAATGTATTTTGCTGTAAAGATCGTAATCAATAAGGATAGCACAGACTGGCCGACACCAAAAACAAGGTCATAAGCGACCATCGGGGAGAAGAGCAGGTTAGTTAAAAACACTCCCAATACAATCCCAAAGAAATACTTTTTGTTAAAGACAATCAGGTGATTGAACATTTCCGATACACGTAACTGTACATTGGTAAAGCCGAATGGCTGGATGACAGCAGAAACGGCGATATATAAAGCAGCCAGGATCCCGTTTCGGACAATTGTTTTAGTATTCATTTTTTATCGCTCCTAGTTTTTTTACGTGGGATGGTTACGAACCACGATATTTTATAGCCAATTGAATATTATATAGGATGTATGGCCCTCTAACAACAGGATATTTTTAGAATGCTAGTTTGAGATGAACGAAATCTTCAAAGTGCAGATTATCTCGGTCTAAAATATCTTTATTTTAAAATAAATGGTTTGGTTGATATAATTTATTCAATGCAGAAGTTAAAAATAGAGTTTGAATTATAAATGAAGAATTTCCGGAAAGGAGTTATAGAAATGTTTAAACGAGATATAAAGAAGCATTGGAAAGTTCAATTTGAAGAGAGGGGCATGCCTCATGTCCAGGCTGGCCTGGTGCTGAACCCGCAAAACTGGCGGGAATTGGATCCTTTCATTTTAATGGCAGAAGATTGGTTCAAACGGGGCACTTTTTCTGACCATCCCCACCGCGGCTTCCAAACGGTTACCTTTGTTATTGACGGAAGGCTGGAACATATCGATAATCATGGCGGCCACAGTATCCTTGAAGCAGGGGACATGCAGTACATGAATGCAGGGAGCGGAGCACGGCATGCTGAAGAGGCAGTCGAACAAGATATTGCCCATACTCTTCAATTGTGGCTGAATTTGCCTAAAAACCTGAAAGATACAACTACTTCCTATCAGAATGTTTTATCCGAAGAGGCACCTGTTGTCCAATTCAATGGCGGGACACTGAAGGTTTACTCAGGAGAAACCGCCGGTGTAAAGGGACCGCTTGAACCACTGGTGCCTTTTGCTTTATCAGAAGTTTTGCTGGCTCAAGGGGCTGAGTTTTCATATGAGCTGCCAGAGGGACATAATGCATTCCTTTACGTACTTTCCGGTGATCTCGAGGCTGGTGAGAGCCATATCAACCTTAAAAAATCCACCGCAGCGACCTTGACCTTCAATGACGGTGGTGAAGGCTTAAGTAAGCTATTTTTGAAAGCGAATAAGCGCTCAAGAGTATTAATCTACTCCGGTCAGCCAATCAAAGAGGAAGTCGTTGCATACGGGCCGTTTGTCATGAATTCGATGGATGAAATACGTCAGGCATACCGCGAGTACCAGGAAGGGAAATTCGGAGGGGAAGCGAAATAAATTAACAAGAAATATAAAATTTTTATTTATTTTTCCCTGTCGAAAAAGTAAGATAAAAGTAGAATTAAAATCCGATAATGGCAAACTCAGGGAAATCTGGGGACGCAAAGCTACAGGGGCTAAAGTCATGACCATGCCAGCCAGTTGCCGAAGGTTCACATAGTCTATGTATGTGTGCTGCTCTTCGGACAGCACTTTTTTTGTCGATTTTAATTCCACTATATATATGGGGGGAATTGGAATGAAAAAACTATTGGCAACAGCAATATTGACCGGAGTGCTTGCTTTTGGCACAGGAGTTTCCGCTGACGAGGTAAATGAAATCGTAGATCCTGGAACAACACCCGATGAATTTTTATTTACATTTGACCAATTATTTGAGGAATTGAAACTTTTAGTTACATTTGATGATGAAAAAGATGCCCAGCTGCTTCTTGAGTTTGCTAGTGAGAGATTGTCCGAAGCTACAGCTATGTCAGCAGAGGAAAAAGCAGAATACGTACAACAGGCTTTTGAAGATTATTTAGAAGCACTTGAGGAAGCGCAAGAGAAGGTCACCGAAGTAATTGTAGAAGAAGGGACCGATTCAGAGGTTGAAGATCAGCTTGTGGAAGAGCTTGAAGAAGCAGCTGACATAGAGGAAGAGATTTCCGAAGAACTTGAAGATGAGCTTAAGGAAGAGGTTGAAGAAGCAGCTGAACAGGCGAAGGTCGTTGCAAATGTCGTAAAGGACCTGGATCCAGAAATGGTATCTCAGCTGCGCGAACAGGACCTTGGATATGGGCAGATTGCACAAATCTTCTGGCTGGCAGAAGCAGCTGGCAAGACAGTAGAGGAAATCGCTGCTTTATATACCGAGGAAAAAGTTGGATTTGGACAGGCAGCCAAGAAGCTTGGCGTCCATCCTTCACAGATGAAAGGTCTTGCATCGGGCAAAAAAGAGTCTGATGGTGATGATGAGGGAGAAACCGTTGAAAGCGTAGATGATACGGAGACAGAAGCTTCTGAAGAGGCAGGCCAACCGGAAGAAGAAACTGTAATAGAGGATGTAAATGAGGAGCAAGAAACAACTGAACAGCAAGTAAATATTGCAGCAGCTACCAGCACAGCAGCAGTATCTGCTGCTGCAAACGCTCAAGAAAAGAAAGCAAATGCAGAAAAGAAGGCCGAAGAAGCCGCTGTGAAGGCAGCTGAAAAGAAGGCCGAAGCTGTTAAAAAAGCAGAAGAACAAAAGCGGGCCGCAGAAAAGAAAGCTGAAGAAAAGCAAAAAGAAGAAGCCAGGAAAGTAGTCGAGAAGCAAAAAGAAGAAGCCAAAAAAGCTGAAGAGAAGCAAAAAGAAGAATCAAAAAAGGCTGAGGAAGCTAAGGAAAATAAAGAAAAACAAGCGGACGATGAAGAACAGGCCGATGAAACCAGCAATGGTCATTCTGACAAAGGTCATGATAAGAAAGAAGGAAAGTAATCGTCTGGAGCAGCAGAAGAAAACATCAAGAAGCTAAGGAATTGACTGTATTCATGTTTTCATGTACCATGATAGTATCAATTGAATATTCCTCCTAAAGGGGAGTAGCTTTTACAACAGAGTCGTCATTACGGAGTTCGCTCCCGGCTTTGTTGGCAACAATCGTTGTTAGCAAGACCTTTGCCAAATTTGGTGAAGGTCTTTTATTGTTTTTGTACCTTCACCGGAGCAGGTGAAGGTTTTTTTATACTCACCAAAGAACGTATTTGTCTGCAAAGGAGAACCGCTATATTCATAGTCCGTTTAAGACATTAATACAGGACGTCTGGTCTGAAACAGACGA
This sequence comes from Mesobacillus jeotgali, assembly GCF_900166585.1. Classification (NCBI taxonomy): domain Bacteria; kingdom Bacillati; phylum Bacillota; class Bacilli; order Caryophanales; family Bacillaceae; genus Mesobacillus; species Mesobacillus jeotgali. The sequence continues at coordinate 671,287 of NZ_FVZC01000007.1, forward strand.
AAGGGTCCATCGCCAACCTATTTATTATTCACTCAGAGGCATTTTCGCCCTTTTAAACATAAATTTAAGTAATGGATATCTTAGAGAATTCCCTGGCACAAAAGTTTGAACAGCAGGTTATTCGAGTAAATATGCTAAGTATCCAAAAAAGTTGCGATTTATGGAGGACAACATGCTATTAAGGAAGTATATGTCATTGCTTGGGGTAGGATCTGCTCAAATTGACCTGATATTGAAGAAAGATATTATTTCTCCTGGAGATTCTGTGCATGGGAAGTTTTTAATTAAAGGCGGGACGGTTGCCCAGGAGTTGCAAATGATTGAATGTGCCCTCGTCATGGTAGACATGAAGACTGAAAGAGAAGATGTGCTGGATAAGGTAGTAATAGATGTAGAGACGAGGATACAGCCAGATGGGGATGATGTGGTGCCATTCACATTCAGGCTCCCATCGAATGTTCCCCCTTCTAACAAAAATATTTCTTATCACTTTAAAACAAAGCTTGTCTTCAAGCAAGGAATCGAGAGTTGGGATGAAGATATGATAAAGGTTGTGAAAGGCTGAATGGAACTCCGGTGAATTCAGGATGGCTTAAACTACAGAGAGAGGAGTGGGGAGTATGAACCAATTTGAACATCTGGCGAAAAGTGTTGTTTATTCAATACAAGGATCGAAAGTGGCTTTGGTTCATAAAGACAGAACATTAAAGCTGATTGGGGAGGGCAGGAGTGCTTTTGCGTTCTTAATCGAGGGTACGGATTTGGTTTTGAAAGTTTTCTTCCCGCAGTATTCCAAAATTGCCGAAGAAGAGGCGGAAATTTACCAGCAGCTTACAGGAAATGATTTTTTTCCTGAGCTTCATGAATCTGGGAGCAATTACTTGGTTATCGACTATGTCCGTGGTTTGACGCTCTATCAATGTTTGGTAAATGGAATGCCGATTATTCCGGATCATATTGAGGAGGTCGACCATGCTCTTAAGATGGCTAGAGAGAAAGGCCTTAACCCTTCCGATATTCATTTGAGGAACATCATCATCACACCAGACGATGATGTCAAGCTTATCGATGTGGCGAGATTTCGGCAGACGAAGCAGTGCTCTCAATGGGATGATTTAAAAACAGCATTTTATAAATTTTATACCCATGATCGTTTCCCGAAAAGATTGCCCGAACCTGCTATGAATTTGATTGCATTTTTCTATAAAAAAGGATTGCTTCCATCTATTAACTAGTAGTGGTTGCGATCCTTTTTTTAAAATTACATAAAATATATAGGATGAAAACAGCCTTGATTTTGGACAGCCATAAGTTCAAAAACTTGTCCTGCATTGCAATTCTGCGTTATGATGGTTTATAACAGTGAATTTTGAATGTAGTGCGTTTTGACATATAGATTAGATTGCATTTAACACGTGGAGGAATACCAATGACTAAAGAATTACAAGCATTAGGCGAAGCAATTATTAGCAGGAAGCATGAAATTGCAAAGGCTGTCCATGAGCACAGATATTCTGGAACTGTTTTGACGGAAGCCCAGAAATATGATCTTGGTAAAATTGAACAGCAGATCCTTGAAGTCAGAGCCAACTTCGTGGAATTGTTCGGGGAAGGTTTGATTGGGCATGAAGACACCAATCAAGTATTCGATAAAATTACAAACTGGGGAAAAGAAACCGGTGAGTATATCTATAAGCTTGGTGCTTCTCTCGATGAGGCATTAAAAGATACAACATTTTATCGTGAACAACTGTGGAAAGCAATTAGAGAAGAAGCAAAAGATATGCCCGCTGCTGTATTCTTTGATGTTTTGGATGTGATTGATCCGTTAATGGATCATGCTATCTATAGCTTCAGCCTAACCTTTGTCGAAGCACACCAAAAGAGTCTTGAAAATGCCAAAACCGCATTGCTTGAACTTTCAGTACCAGTCGTTCCGCTAATGCCTGGAGTCGGTGTACTGCCTCTTGTCGGTAATGTGGATACGGAAAGAGCTCAGCTATTGATGGAAGAGACTCTCGATCAGGCTGTAAAACTAAAGCTGACCCACCTCATATTTGATGTTTCCGGAGTTATGATCGTTGATACAATGGTTGCCGATCAGCTGTTTAAAGTCATCAGCGCACTATCCCTCGTTGGTGTAAAGACCATCATGACCGGTATACGCCCAGAGGTTGCCCATACGATGGTGACGCTTGGCCTCAACCTCGAAGGAATCATGGTTAAATCGAACCTTCACCAGGCTTTTAAGGAAATCCAGAACTTACAGAATGCATAATAATTAAAAAGCTGCCGAGGCAGCTTTTTTTCTGTTTAGGAAATTATAATTAACCGGGTTGTTGAGAACTTTATTTAGTTTCTTAATCCAGCTCCAGCGCCTAGCGCCTCGAGACGCTTCGGTGGTCCGCCGAAAAGCCAAAGAACGACTTCACTGGTCGGCCCTCCAGCGCTTGTCGGGGCTGACCAAGGCGCTTACGCTTTTTGTTCTTGGACATAATTAGGAGGATTTTTCATTTTAAAAAGAGAATTAGGTAACGACTTGATTTATGGGAAATCTCAGACCTGATACGAAAAAATAAGACACTGGAGGCAAGAAAATGGCTGATATTATATTCCGTACAGTGGAAGAAAAAGACATTCCTGATTTGTATAATCTGATGCTTCAATACATTGTGGATTTTTACAAAAAGCCGAAACCTGAGGAAGGAGAACTGAAAAACCTGATTCAGCATTTATTGGAGCATCCTGACTCAGGTATACAGTTTGTTGCTGAAAAAGGGGGACAGCTGCTCGGGTTTGCAACCTTGTATTTTACCTTCAGTACTTTGCAGGTAAAACGAGCGGCCATCCTGAACGATCTATTCATCACAGAGTCTGCACGAGGCGAGAAAGCGGGAGAGCAGCTTTTTAAGAAATGTCTATCATATATTAGAGAAAAGAATTTTGCGTATATGACATGGGAAACGGGTAAGGAAAACTTTGCAGCCCAGGGGCTTTACAATAAAATGGGTGGGAAGCAGTCTGATTGGCTAGTATATGAAATAGAATAAGGAATGTATGATGAAGCAGACCTCCCTCTCCCGAGTCTAATCCCGTGTAATTTAAAAGATTAACACCTATACTATATTGTGAATAATCAATAGGAGGGATTCATTATGCAGATTGAAATGTGGACGGACTTTGCTTGACCATTCTGCTATATTGGCAAAAGGCGTCTGGATGACGCTATTAAACAGATAGACCACCCGATTGAAGTTACGTACCGATGCTTCGAGCTAGACCCGAACATGGAGCGGGATATAGATTATAATATGTATGAAGCTCTTTCAAAGAAATATGGGATGAGTATTGCGCAGGCAAAAGCCAGCACACAGAATATGGTGCAAATGGCAAAGGAATCAGGCCTGGAGTATAATATTGATACGCTGATTTTAACCAATACATTTGATGCCCATCGTTTGACGATGTTTGCTAAAAAACATGGACTAATGGCAGAGATGACGGAAAGGATTTTGCGTGCCTACTTTACGGATTCAAAGCATATTGGAGACCATGAAACACTTGCCGAATTGGCAGTAGAAGTGGGACTGGATCGTGATGCAGTAGAAAATATGCTGGCAAGTGATGAAATGGCAGATGAAGTGCGTGCTGATGAGAGAACTGGCCAGCAGTACGGCATCACGGGTGTACCTTTCTTCCTGATCAACAAGAAGTATGCCATTACAGGCGCCCAACCAACAGAAGTTATTGTCCAGTCATTGAAAAAAGTCATTGCCGAGAATCAAATCACCGTTTTAAACAACGAAGATGGAATGATTTGTGATGATGATGGTTGTGAAATCCCCAAGAAGTAATACAAAAAGAACTAGTCTTTGCTAAGACTAGTTCTTTTTTATGATTAAATAAATTCCACAAGCTCTTCGATTGGAATACGAGTTGTTTTGTGTCCGGGCACAGCTGCCTTGCCAAGTGAGAGCAATAATACTGGCATATAGCGCTCATCAATTTGGAATCTGTCAATCAGTTGCTGCCTGTTGAAACCGCCCATTGGAACAGTGTCATATCCGCGTGCCTTAGCAATGAGCATAAGCTGCATTGACACAAGTCCAGCGTCGAAGGATGCAATGTTTTCTCTCATTTCCAGGGGAATAGATGGGTATAGTTTATTTGTGTTATCAATCATTCTTCCCATCGTGGCTTCATCCATATAGCCAGCTTCAAAGGAACTTCTGTACACCTTTTCACCATTGCGATACATTTCTCTATCAGCAAGGACGGCAATCACCGCGGAAGAAGTTTCAACCTGTTCCTGATTATTAGCGATGGCTCTCAATTCTTTTTTTGCTGCCTCATCCTGGATGACGATAAACTTCCATGGCTGCAGATTGCTTGAAGAAGGAGCAAGTGCAGCTTCTTTTAAAATATCTAAAATCTCTTCCTGTGAAATCTTGAAGTCGGGGTCATACTTTCTGACAGAACGTCGCTCCCGGATGACTACAGAAAGACTCGTTTCAGATGTATTCATTATTATCTAAACCTCCAAAGATGTAGTTACTTTTTGTAAGCAGTATTAAGATTACTCTCCAAAAGTCCATAAGTCAAACATGTTGTCCTGTTTTCCCGTCCCAATATCTAAAATAAATACATATAGAGTTAATTGAAACCAGACTTTGGCCCATATAAAATGAGGCACCGATTCTCCGGCACCCCATATCCGCTCAAATTATAGACGGATGCTTTAAATATATTAACTTACACTTCGCTCATTTTCAGAAAGAGCCCTCAAACTGCGAGACCTGATAAAGAAGAGCGCTGTCAAAACAATCGACAAACCGCCGAACATGACGCTCATATACTGGAGGCCGACCGCGTCCAGCAAGAATCCGGTAACCAGCAGGACGACCTGGAAGAAAACCCGGTCCATCATGTTCCGGAATGAGAAAAAGCGACCATGGAAGTCTCTCGGTACCCTTGTTTGGAAGATCGTAGCCGCAGTCGGGAAGAAGCATCCAACGGAAAAACCAAACATTAGGAAGGCGATTATTGTCAGCACAGGCTTATCAGCAAAATAGAGCATCAGCTGAGATAAACCAATCAGCATCGAGCTCGAAAACAAAATTTTATAGGGTGAAATCTTATAGCTGATTCGTTTGATTAAAAACGCTCCGCTCATGAATGCGAGTCCTTCGGCTGTATAAATCCAGCCTTTTATTGCCGAGCTGTCCTGAAGTTCACTGATATTGATGACGACCAGGTTGAAGCCGCCGAGAAAAATGAGCGGGATCAAGGTCAGGATCAAGGTCATCATGACGATTGGCAGCTTGAAAATGACTGGGAATACATCTTTGAATCCCTGTTTTTGTCCCCCTGCTTTGGAGACTGGGGTCTTCTGTTTTTCTTCAAATTGTAAGAACCAAGTCAGTCCAAAAAGGATAAGGTAGGCAGCCATCGACAGGAGATAAACAGCTTTCAATGGAATAGCTACCAGCAAAATGCCCGCTGCCGCCGTACCGATAATGCGCGAAAGTGTGGATACATTCATATGGATTCCATTTAACTGCAATAAGTCTTTATCGTCGACAACAAGCGGAATGGCAGCCTGTAGAGCAGGAAAGTAAAATGCTGCGGATATTTGCAGCAATACGAGAAAGACCAGCATCCACCATACTGACCCGGTTTGAATGGCAATCAGCATAAAAATCACACTGATCACCCGAACAAACCCTGATATCAGCATGACGGCTTTCTTGCTATATTGGTCTGTCAGCCTGCCGGCCAGTGGGCCTACAGCAATCCCGGCAAGCAGTCCTGCAGCAAGCAGCAGCGATTTTAGAAAGTCAGAAGGGATTTTTTCCTGCATAAACTCAAGATTTCCAATAATACCTAGCCACAGCCCCAATCCGGCAATGAATTCACCGGTCAATAAAATCCAGACATTTTTATTTCTCAACATATAATAAGTGCCTCTCGGTTTCTTTTAATTTTTTTCATATAACCAATTATCTGATATCTTTAAAACTTCGTAAAGCTAAATATTTTTTTATCTATCGTGAATAAACGAATGAGTGAACCAAAAAGAGACGCAAATAAGAAATTTATACCACTTAATTTAATGATTTCCATTCTTTTGGACGAGTTTTCCAATCAGAAATTAGGGAACTTGCATAGTGAAAAGAAAAAGAGGAGGTGAATGGGTTTACATTTCTGCAGACATTCTGCCTATAAAACGAACGGGAGTTGAGAACTTGAAGAAATACACAAAGAGTTTGGCAGCGGCAACAGTCATTTTAGCTGTCCTGAGTTTTGCCCAGCTTGAAACAAAGGCAGCAGCAATCCAGTCTGGATCAACAGGTTCAGAGGTTACATATGTTCAATCGATTTTAAAAAAGCTCGGATATTTTAATACTGAAGCGACTGGCTATTTTGGACCCGTAACTACCGAAGCAGTCAAGGCGTTTCAGAGGGATTTCAGCCTGGAACAAACTGGCGGACTGGGACCGAGGACAACAAATCTCATCAATGAAATTGATATGATGGCACATGTCGTGTATGGCGAGGCCAGAGGAGAAGGCTATCCCGGTCAGGTAGCAGTAGCGGCGGTGATTTTAAACAGGGTGGAATCAAATGACTTCCCGGATACGGTGTATAACGTTGTTTTCCAGAGAAATGCGTTTACTGCGGTAAATGATGGTCAGTATTATCTGCAGCCGGATTCCACAGCTTATCATGCTGTAAAGGACGCATTGCTCGGATGGGATCCTTCCTACGGTTCTGTGTATTATTATAATCCTGTACTTGCGACAGACGAATGGATTTTCACCAGAACTGTAACAAAACAGATTGGCAATCATCATTTTGCATACTAACCTCAAGCAAGCATCGGTTTATAGAAAAACCGGTGCTTTTATGCATTTAGAGGCTAGATAAAACACAAACTAGCTGTAAGGTGCAGACGTGATAGGAAAGGAGCGATTTACTTGTATCTTGATATAAACGAACTTGCTTCAAGTATGCCAGAGTTCGACAGTCATGATGAGGCTAGGGAATGGTTTGCCAATCGATTTGGAAGCCAGTTTTTACATAATAATGGAGGATATTTCTGAAGGCAAACATGTCTCCTATTACCACATTGTTAAAGACCAAGAAGCTTATGATGGCTATATGGCGTCATTAACTGCAGATAGGAAAATGGAGATCAATAGCATGGAGCCTTTTGAGAGTTACACAACAGTTGAAATCAGTGAGGACGGAAATGTAAGTATTTCAATCTAGGAGGGCGCAAAATGAAAATGAAGGGAAATCAGTTCAAACTAAGCTACGAATCAGACGGGAAAATGGAAAAAAAGAAGAATGAAGACAAGAAAAATAACAAAAGTGCCAACTTCTTTAACATAACGCCGAATAGCGAATAAGCTAGCAAAGGAGCAAAGTAATGGCTGAACAGATTGAGCGCGCAACAGAATATGATTTGCCCATCATCGGTAAAATGTTTGCAGACTGTAAGGAATATCTTGAAACAAGAGGCATTTTGCAATGGGATGAAAAATACCCCAACCATGAATATTTTGAAAATGCCATGCAAGGGGAAGAGTTGTTTGTTTTGAAAACATCCAGGGCGATTATTGGTGTTATGGTACTCGACGAGTGGCAGGCACCTGAATGGGAAAATACGAAATGGACCGGAACGGAAGAAAAGCCGTTAATCCTCCATTCATTTTGCGTAGACCCTTCTGCACAGGGCGGCGGATTTGGCAGCAAGATGCTTCAGTTTGCAGAAGACTTTGCGAAGGAACAAGGATATGGCGCGCTCCGGCTCGATACGTATTCAGAAAATAAGGGAGCCGTCCGCTTCTATGAAAAAAGAGGTTACAGGAAAACGGGATTAGTTACGATGAATGGAAAACCCGAGGGCCATGAGTTATATGTGTGCTTTGAGAAGTTATTATAAAAATGTCTGCTCTAAAAATTAGAGCAGACATTTTTGCTTATAAACGGAATTTCGATATATGCTTGTATTTTAGTTACGAGGGTCAACATAATCTGGATAATCCGTTATAATGCCATCCACCTTCATATCAATCAGGAATTGTGCAGCTTCAGGGCTTCTTACTGTCCACGACTGTATTTCCATCCCAAGGTTATGCACCTTTTCGACAAGTTCCTTTGATACAAGTCCATAACTAGGATTGAAAAGATCAGCGTATTTTGCGAATTCCAGAAGGGCAGCATCAGTTGTATGAAGTTTTGAAGAGGTTAATACCCCAATCGGAACTTTTGGAAGCAGGGAATCCATTTTTTGCATTGATTCAAAGTTAAAGGACTGGATAATAATCTTGTCGTTCTGCGGCTTATCCAGGTTTCTTTCCTTCAGCGCATCTGCCACAGCTTCTTCTATTCCAGGATAAAGCTCAGGTGCTTTCAATTCTATTAAAATGCCGATCTTCCCATGATAGCGGTCAAGCACTTCTTCGAAGGTAGGAATCTTTTCACCGGCAAATTGCTCACCTTTGAAGCTCCCGGCATCAAGGCTGCGCAGTTCTTGCAAGGTCAAGTCGCCAACTTTGCCAGTACCATCGGTTGTCCTGTCAACAGTAGTATCGTGGATCACGACCAATTCTCCATCCTTGCTGCGCTGGACATCGATTTCAATATAATCCGCCTTCATATCTAGTCCCTTATCAAATGCGGCAATTGTGTTCTCTGGTGCATAACCTGCAGCCCCGCGGTGTGCGACAGTGTCGAATTGCCTTAGTTCACCTGTAGTAGGTTCGGCAGCGAGTGCCTGCTGGAATGGACTGATCATTAGGGTTAGTGCAAAACCTGTTCCGATTAAAGTTTTCTTCATTTCTCCATCTCCTCCGCATTATTTATGTAACAATGCTAGTTTACCTGTGAAGTGTTAAGCACTTGTTTAAAAGATGTATTAAGAGCGTAAAGAGAATGATAAATATATTTAGGAGTATTTTCTTAGGATTATTTACAATTAATGAAAAAGTCTAATATTGCAAAAAAAGTTTCTAATAATTCTGATAGAATAATGTATAACCTCTATATTTAGAAAGTAGGATATTCAATGAAAATTTTAATTTCTGGTTTTGAACCTTTTGGAAAAATGAACATAAATCCAACTGAGAAATTGCTTGAAGAAGCTGGAAAATTGGAGATTGAGAATGTGGAAATTGCCACAGTCCTACTGCCAGTCAATTACGATGAATGCGCAGAAAAGTTGATTGCAGAGATGGAAGAGATCAAGCCAGATGTTGTGATTTCTTGTGGTCTTGCGGCTGGCAGGACGGCTGTCACTCCTGAGCGGATTGGAATTAATATTAAGGATACCGGTTCGGGTGATCCTTACCCGGACAATAAAGGCAATATCCCAACTGATGAACTGATTGATGCAGAAGGCCCGGATGGATTGTTTTCCACTTTGCCGATCAGATTATTAGAAAAAAATTTGAAAGCGGAGAAAATACCCGCTGCCATTTCAAACAGTGCAGGTACGTTTATTTGCAATAACACTTTGTACGCGGTGCTGAATTATATCCGGAAGGAAAAGCTTTTAACCAAAGCTGGTTTCATCCATTTTCCAGCATCGACAGAAATGTCAGCACAGAATCCATCCTTGCCGTCACTTCCCCAGGAAACAATGGCAAAAGCATTGAAAGTAATTGTTGAAACCTGTGCTGTCACAGAATATTGATATTTGAGGAAATCGCTGTGGACCCTGATCTTTGCTTTGCAAGTCTTTTCCTTTTCAGGTAGGTTTTGAGTGAACATTACATTTCATATTATCACTTACTAGGTCATAACAACTTCTAAGAACACAGTTGTGTATAAAAACCCTCCTGCCGGTAATAACTGATAAAATCAGGAAATGCTGGGAGAGAGGCATATGTATTTATTATTGGTCATTGTTGTATGGATTGTTTTCGCTTATAAATTTGTTGATTGGTCGCAATGGAAAAAGCAGTACCCTACAATCTTATTCTTTATGATGGCAAACCTTTTATATAACACGCTTTACTATAACCACACCTTGTGGGCTTTCAGGGGTGTTACAGCTGACTGGCTGAACCATTCCATCATAAATATAGCGTTCACTTTTTTTATTTGCCCGGTAGGATTGATCATTTACCTGCAGCGTTTCCCGTCTAATAGAAGAAATCAGCTGCTTTATGTAGGCTCCTGGGTGACTTTTTACACAATCATTGAAGCGTTATTCGCTCACAAAGGTATGTTTGTCTATGACAACGGCTGGAACAGCTGGCACAATATTTGGCTCAACCTGATTCTATTTGCAATTCTTTGGATTCACTATCGAAAACCAGTTATGGCCTGGATTATTTCAATTCCGATTGCAGTCATTTTTTATTTATTTTTTCCCTTTCCCCTGGAAAGCCTAAAGTAAAAGAGGTGGCTTAACTTGTTGATACAAAATGTATTGTCAGCACCTGTATTTCTGATTTTGCTCTTCCTGACCTATATCTTCATGTGGATTTATATCAGCAGGCATGAGGTTAGGCGCGGTGAGAAGAAGTGATTTAGGATTATATCCAAAAATTAAGGAATATCCAGCCTCATGCCAGCATGTAAAAGTAAAACACGGTGGAATATCATCCACCGTGTTTTTTAAATCCTGATTTCCTCTGAAGTTTCAACAAATCGCTCCCTGGTCTTCTTTTTTACCACGAAAATGATTGTGTAGGCAATCAGCAGTCCCACGAGGAACACGACTGAAAATCCGTAAATGAAGTGGTAACTGGTGTAAGAGGCCAGCAATCCTAGTCCCGCTGACCCCAGAGCCATTCCCAGATCCATTGAGGAGAAGTACATGGCATTAGCGGTTCCTTGTTTCTCCTTCGATACTGCACTCACTGCAAGTGCTTGCAGCGTTGGCGCTACAGTCCCATAGGCCAAGCCGTAAAACACTGCAGATATTAACAGTGTGAGCGTAGTTTGAGTGACGGCCAGCAGTGTCAGCCCAATTATTCCCGAGACTACGGCAGGATAAATAATGAATTTATGACCGAATTTATCGTACATCCTTCCTGAAAATGGTCTGATCACGACCATCACAATCGTCAGTACGAGAAAGAACAGTGAGATGGTTGCCCCAAGGTTCGCTTCTTTTCCTAATTCACGCAGGAAGCTTACTACTCCGCCAAGCGTAATGGAGAAGAAAGCTGTCAGAATTGCTGGTGTAAAGGCGTCTTTATCAAAAGCGTGTTCACGAAAATTGATTTTTTGCCGCTTGGCAGGAACAGGTTTTCGAGGACTTTTCACAAAAATATTGATGATCATGATAAGCAGAGTCATTCCAACTGAGATCGCAATCAGTATATTAAAAGAAAAAACCTGGAGCAAGGCCAATGCCAGCATAGGCCCGAGACTTGTCCCTACACTTGTAGCCATTCCATAATAGCCAATTCCTTCACCCAGACGATGGGCAGGGATTATATTAGTAGCCATGGTTGAAAAAATGGTTGTAATGATTCCAAAACCAGCTCCATGGAAAACCCGAAGCAAGAGCAATAATGCAACCGAATCCTGGCCGAAGCTCAAGCCGACAGAAATGGCTATTAACCCAAGAGAAATGAGGCTTAATTTCTTATAGTCCATCCTTTGCATCAAGGAAGCGACAAAAAAACGCGTAGCGATTGCGGCAACCATGAAGACCGTTGTCATCAAGCCGCCCTGTGCAGGATTATTTTTGAGGTCAGTGATGAAAGCGGGGAAGCCAGCAGTCAAAAGCTGCAGGCATAGGAAAAATAAAAAAGCCATTATGACAATGGCTGTAAACTTTGCTGTCCACAACTTGGATGTAGTGTTCATTATTAGCCTTCTTTCTATTTGTTTTCCTCCAGAAGCCTTTCAATATTGCCTTCCAATGTAAGCGAAACATCCCTGAAAATCGTAAGTCTGTTCTCGTCAATTCCAATGGTAATTTTCGTGAAGATTTGCTCGAGCAACGGAGTCACTTCAGACACGATTTTTTCACCCTTTGGAGTGACTTTTACCAAAAACGAGCGGCGATCTAAAGGATTGGCGACTCTTTCTGCATTTTCTTGTTTTACAAGGAGATCCAGGATTTTCGTCAATGTTGCCTGATCTTTATCTGAACGAATCGATAACTCTTTTTGGGATATCTCATCTGACTCACTCAAGGTCCGCAGCACACTCCATTGTTCAGTCGTAATATGATAAGGCTTTAAGTAATAGTTAATGATTCTGGTCAGCTTCTTGCTTAAACGAACCGATGCAGAGCCGATTGCTTTATCCATGGACATATCCATTATTGTGTCCTCCTTATTTAACTTAGATTATTTTATCACGTAAAATAATTAGTGTAAATATAATTTGTATACAAACTATTTTTTGAGCGAAAAGAAACTTGGAATCTTAAAGAGGAATATCAATCAATCAAAAACACCTGATGTCCTTCAAGTAATGGGGAATGAAAGTGAATATTGTCATTCCAAAAAAACATTGTATTCTAAAAATTTAGAACGTAAAATAAAATTAGAACATATGAATATATTGGAAGGTGAATCGAGTTGGATTATATAAAGAAAACAATGGAAGTGAGCCTGGAACAGCAAAAATTGATTTCAAGTCCTTTGCGCGTAAAAATCATTTATTTGCTTGCAACAAGAGCGATGACCGCAAAGCAGGTTGCGGATGAACTGGGGAAAACAGCTGGAAGCATTCATTACCATATCCAGCAGCTTTATAATGGCGGAATCATAGAGTTGGAGGAGACGAAAGAGAACAGGGGAATCATCGAAAAATACTACCGATCGAAAGCCACCCATTTCAACCTGAAAACTGGGGATGCGAAGCCTGGCAATGAAAAAGTCATGAGTCAGGGGACATACGTTTCTTTGACGGAAGAAGACAGGAAGGAATTACAGAAGGATATCGATTTATTATTTTTAAAATATGTAAAAAAATCAGCAGAGAAAAGCGGCGGGGACAAAGTTTCATATGAAATTAATTTCTCCTTAAAAAGAGAAATTGAGGAGGAGAGTTAATATGGACAGCTCAATTAAGAAGAATCTTGTCCTGTTTTTAGTTGGGAAGGTGACATCTGTTCTTGGTTCATCTATCTATGCATTCGCCATCGGGCTATATATACTGGCGGAAACTGGTTCGAGCCTCAATTTTGCTGTTACACTTGTGCTCAGCATGCTGCCGCGGATTCTGCTCGCCCCGGTGGCAGGTACATTGAGCGACCGCCTGGACCGAAAGAAAATCATTATTTTTTCAAACTTTGCGAGTGCTTTCTGGCTGGGCATCATATTGGCATCCTTCCTGTTTTTTACACAGGAAATCTGGGTCTTATACGTCGCTACGACTGGTTTGGGCATCATCGGTACCTTTTACTCCATAGCGGTTACCTCTTCGATTTACAACATGGTCGGTCCTGATCATTTGCAAAGAGCCATGTCATTGAACCAGGCTGCCATCTCCCTTTCCACTATTCTGGGGCCAGTGCTTGGCGGAGTGTTCTTCGGAATGATTCACATTCACCTCTTCATGGCGTTGAACTTACTTACTTACCTCATCTCAGCTTTTGCAAGCATCTTCATAGATTACAATTTATTCTCTAAGAAATCGCATAATAAGAGAACCTCTCGTATGTCAGAAAATCTGAGGCAGGGTCTTTCATATATCAAAGGACAGCCGTTTATCCTTCACCTTGTGATCCTGAGCGTCTGGTTAAACTTTTGGTTTGCAGTCTTTCCAGTCGCTATGCCTTATTTAGTTTTGACAGTCAGGAAAATGTCATCCATCCAGCTTGGGGTGATTGAAGGGGCATTCTCTGTAGGCATGCTGATCATGGCACTGCTCCTGTCTGCGAGGAAGGAAATCAGAAAAAAAGAGCTGTCGATCACCGGAGGCATGGTTCTGCTTTCAGCGGCCTTGATGTTGACGGGTCTGCCCGCCATCCCGGGGTTCATTAACCTGCCAAATGCAGCTGTTTTTGGGTTCTTGATCACCATAGTCCTGGTTCTATCTGTTTCCATCATGTTCATCAACACGCCAGTAAGTGTACTTCTGCAAAAAAACACCCCTGATGAATACCGTGGAAGAGTGATGGCTCTTCTCGAAACTGGTGCCAGCGCTATGACTCCATTAGGTTTCATTCTCTTTGGTTTTCTATTGGAAAAATTGCCTGTTTGGCTGCTGCTGGCTGTCTGTGGACTCAGCCTCCTGGCTATGGTCGTCTATCTTTACCGTGAAAAAATGTTCCTAAAGCTCCTGAAGGATGAAGACCAGCCAAGAGCGTCATCTATTTAAATGAAAAGGATGAGCAGAAAATGCTCATCCTTTTACCATTCCTTCGGTTCGTAATTCAAGTCGCTGAACAGCTGGTTCTTCTCCTTTTTGGTCAAGTCGCGCCATTGACCGATGGGCAGGCTGCCAAGATGGATGTTCATGATCCGGATGCGCTGCAGCCTGAGGACTTCGTAGCCAAGGGTTTCGCACATTCTGCGGATTTGTCTGTTCAATCCTTGTGTAAGGATTATATTGAATTCGTATTTTGAGAGCTGAACGACCTTTGCAGGAAGTGTTTTCGTTCCGAGAATCCTTACACCTTCGGACATCGCCTTGACGAATTCAGGTGTGATTGGCTTGTCTACAGAAACAATGTACTCTTTTTCATGCTTGTTTTCAGCCCGCAGAATTTCATTGACAATATCCCCGTCATTGGTAAGCAGGATCAGACCTTCCGAATCCTTATCAAGACGCCCGATGTTGAAGATACGCAGTGGATGATTCACGAGATCGATGATATTCCCCTTGACATGCCTTTCAGTTGTACTGGTTATGCCGACCGGTTTATTTAAGGCAATGTATACATAATTATGTGCAACCCTTATTTCTTCACCGTTGAGCTTGACTACATCACCAGGTTCAACCTGGCTGCCAATTTTTGCGACCTTGCCGTTGATTGTTACACGGCCTTCCTCAATAAGACGGTCAGCGCCCCGCCTTGACGTTTTTCCTGTTTCGCTGATGAATTTATTGATACGCAGGTTCATCCCATCCTTAAACTTTTGAATTATACATTTAAGAATATTCCACTGCGTGTTTATTTTCAAGCCATGTCCGTTTGTAAAAGTATAATGAGTTCCGGGCCTGTTTTATAAAATGGCGGCTTTTTGAAAACTCTTCTTCAATTTTATCATCGTTAGATTAAAATGCAGGAGGTATCTATTAAACAACCTTTAAAAACTGACAGCGGAAAATAATTTACGCTGTTTTTTTCGGCCAACATACAAATAATAACGGAGATGTTTAGCTGGTGACAGATTAGGTTATTAGCTTTCGTATACTAAAGAAGGGTGGTAGATCTAGTATGGACGAAAAATTCAGTCCGTTATTTGATTCCTTTTCGTTTCCGAATGGAGTCAGCTTGAAAAATCGGCTTATCATGGCTCCAATGACAAATTTTTCATCAAAGGATGATGGAACCGTAACAGATGCCGAGGTTAAATATTATGCCCGCCGCTCAAAGGGAGTCAGTATGGTAGTTACAGCATGTACATTCGTGACCAGGAACGGGAAAGGGTTTCACGGAGAATTCGGCGCAGATAGTGACGAATTGATTCCAAGCCTGAAAAAGCTTGCTTCTGCGATCAAAGCAGAAGGCGCCAAAGCAGTGCTGCAAATTTTCCATGGCGGACGCGAGTGTCCTCCTGAGCAAGTGCCAGATGGTGATATTGTCAGCGCTAGCAACGTTCAATCTGAACGCAACAGCGCAAAAGCACCCCGTGAATTGACGGGGCAAGAAGTAGAGGAGATTATAGCAGCATTTGGAGAGACAACCCGCCGGGCGATCGAGGCAGGCTTCGATGGAGTTGAAATCCATGGGGCAAACGGCTATTTGATCCAGCAATTCTTCTCCCCTCACTCGAACAGGCGTGAAGACAAGTGGGGAGGGTCACTTGAAAAAAGGATGGCCTTCCCGCTTGCGGTTGTAGATGAGGTGAAAAGAATTACGGCCGAGCATGCCAGGGAACCATTTATCGTGGGTTACAGATTTTCCCCGGAAGAGCCAGAGGAGCCGGGAATTACGATGGCTGATACACTGGAACTGATCGATGCTCTTGCAGAAAAAGAACTCGACTACCTGCACGTATCACTGAATGATTTCTGGTCCAAGCCGAGAAGAGGGATAGAAGATAACCGTTCAAGGATAGAAATCATCCACGAACGTGTTGGCGGCAAAGTACCTGTCATTGGTGTAGGCTCTCTTTATAGTGCAGAAGACGTGATCAAGGCTTTCGGAACCGGAGTGCCGCTGCTTGCCCTTGGCCGTGAACTGATCATCGATCCTGACTGGGTCGAAAAGGTCGAAAATGGACGTGAAAATGATATCGAAACGAAGCTTGATACAGCTGCTCAGGCTCGCCTGGTCGTGCCAGACCCATTGTGGCAGGCAATCGTGAACACTCCAGGCTGGTTCCCGGGTGTGCAATAGTATTTTAGGGTTATAAGAATCAAAGCTTTTGGCTTTGGTTCTTTTTTTAAGGCTCTTTTCTCAAACTTTGCTGCTATTGACTACAAAATAGGATGGAAATACCTGAGTTTCTTTACAAAAAATTAACGCTTATTAAGAGCTTGCAAACTTATTACCGACCTGCAAAATGGCTTTTATCACGTTAACAACAATCTTTACGAAAACAGCCTTTTTAATGAATTTTGGGGACCTCCCGCGCATCCGGTTATGGATGTGAAGGCATTTCCAGGGCAAATCGCCCATTCTCTAGGGATTATACGCTGGCTCCAAGAGTCATTCAGTTTACAGGAGTGTTTTCGTGCTCCCAGAAGGAGAATAAGGGTATTGACAGGGAGGGACGAGGCGGATAATCACGAAAAAAAGGCCTAAACCTCATGTGTCTTGAAGAACACATAAGGGCTCAGGCACTTATTTGAATATGGAGAAGGAGATATTCACTAGAAATAACAGGTATTTTCATGAAAGATAAGTTTCTTTATTAATAAATAAACTTTATTCGCAAAAAACAAAAGGTTATACGCAAATACAAGTGTTTATTCGCAAAAAATAACCTTTATTCGCAAAGAATAACCTTTAATCGCAAAAAAATCTCCTCTTATTCGCAAACTGGAAATTATCGCGGGTTTTTCCCAGAATGAATCCCAGCTTCATAGATTTTCACATTACCAAAGATCGCTGGAAGGGTTTGTGTTTCAATCCCGCATTCTGACGCTATCTTAAGCAAATAACCAAAAAGGTGGTCGCCCTCAGTCGGGAGTGATTTTTCCATATCACGCTGCAGTGAGGATTTCATATTATAGCCGATTTCCTTTAGCTTGCCGAGGGTGGCCTCGATTGCTCCGTCTGCAAGGGGAGCTTCCATTCTTTCCATAATAGATGCAGCCTCATGCACCAAGGATTTAAGTGTGACCCAGCCGTGCTCCTGTTCCCGGATTGGACCGATGGGGGACCTGAAAAGGGAGGTGATGCCGCTTAATGATGTGATGAATAAGTATTTCTGCCACATTTCCTGTTCAATTTTTTCAGAAAGACGGAAGTTAGCCTTTGTGCCGTCAAAAGCAGCTTGGAGCTGAACGATTCTTTCTGAACGCTCGCCGTTTCGTTCTCCAAATACTAAATCATGAATTGGGCTGGTTTGAATTATCTTACCACTGCCATCCAAAGTCGTTTCGATAAAACATAGCCCACCGATCACTTTTTCTATACCGAATGCTTCTGTTAAGGTATTGAGATGGGAGACGCCATTCAGTAAAGGGAGAATCATCGTCCTGTCCCCGACAAACGGACGGATGCTCTCAATCGCGCCATCCAAATGATAAGACTTGGTGGAGACGAGAATAACGTCATATGGTTGTGCATCCAAACCTGAAACAACTGTCGGTGGATTCGGAAAATGCAGATCCCCATGGATGCTGGAAACAACCAGACCGTTTTCCTTAAGCTGTTTCTGCCGTTTTTCCCGGACCAGAAATGTGACATCTTCTCCTTTTTCCAATAGCCTTCCGCCGAAATAGCCACCAATGGCACCGGCACCAACAATTAATATCTTCATCTTTTAAACCTCCCGCCTACGTAAAAGTGCACGCTTGTTTTAAGCGTGCACAGCTATTGTTTTAAAACTATCAGAAAAATGAGTTTGTTTCAACTGGAGATCACCTCATCTGATGCCAGGTCTGCTGCCCATGGATTGAACTGCAAATTATCAGCAGAGAAACTCATGCCTGAATATAAACGATAATCCCAAAGAAACCAAAGAAAAATGGTGGCGAAATATTGCTGCCTTCGGTTGAGCGAGTCATGGTAAATCACTCCCCTGAAAAAGCGGAACCTTGTTAAAATGAAGGCAATTGTAACAATGATGCCAAGCCGTTCGAGCGTGGCAATGAGCAATTCAAACATACCCGCTCTCCTTGGAAGTAAAATGATATCTGAACTCATTTTAATAGAAAGAGAAATAAAGTAAAAGAGTATGAGCTAACGCTGGCCAGTGGCTAACAAAAGAAATAACCTTCCAGCACAAGGTGGGAAGGTTACTTAGAGCGTTTTTCTGCAACTACTGTTCCATCACTCTGGAGCTCAGCATAAAAAACTTCCTCAAATCTGCTGATCCCTTTCTTTTTTAATTCATTTGCCAGCCAGTCTTCACTTAAGCTCAACTCGATCAAATTCTTTTTAACGATACGGCCATCGACAACGAGTTCCGAAGGCAAGTACTTTCTTGGTGTAAGGGGAATACCAGTATCTTTATTTATAACGTTTTCATATTCCACTTTCTTTAAGACACTAATCTGTCCATTTGGTTCAAGGATTGCGTAATCCACTTCTTTTATTGAAAAAACATTTTTGATTCTTAACAGCATGGTGAGGTCGTCCATATTTAGCTTATTGGATTTCATCGCTTTTTCATTTATTTTTCCCTGTTTAATAATGATTGTCGGTTCTCCGTCCAGCAAAATTCTTGCTTTAGGAGATTTAAGAGCGATGTATTCGATGGTCAGGGTTAAAAAAGCCCAGAGCGCCAAACCGGTAACACCATCTATTAGTTTAATATCTCTATGCACAACCATATCACCGGCTATATTCCCGAGTGCAATTCCGGTGATATAAGTAAAAAAGGTCATCTGGCTGAGCTGCTTTTTGCCAAGTACACGGGTAAGCAAGAATAATACAGCAAAGCCTAAAAGGGTTCTCAAAATAGTAATCAAAATAGTTTCCATGATACTCCTTGGTAAAAAGGTGTTTTTTGTTATATTGCCCCTTTAAGTGAAAAATATCGTTCTGGATTAGAAAGGATTAAATGACAAAAACGCGGTGGGTGGATCAATATCAGTCTAGAATTGGGAAAGTGGGTATTTTATTGGCAAAGTTAACAATTAAATTTCCGAAAATGCATTGTTCTTATTTGCTGGCCAAAATAAAAAAATACTGGCGAACTGGAAATTATGCGTGACTTTTTCCGGTTCGCCAGAGGTTAAAATATTTTGATATTCCCGCTTGATACATCAGCGTGGATTTTGTATTTCCCGCTTCCATATGTACCGTGAAGGCGGTTATTTGATTCCTCTTTGTCTTCAAGCGGAAAGTCGCTTGTTATGTTTCCGCTGCTTACCTTCCCATTCAAAACAAAATCTGCTTTATCAGGCAAATCTAACTCCATATAGCCGGAGCTGACGTTCAAGTTGACGTCATTCATTAACTGGTCCATCTGGATTTCCAGCTCACCCGAAGAAACATCACCCTCAAGCTTGCCAGAATAGTTTTTGACATGGACGCTTCCTGAGCTGACTTCAAACGAACCGGATTTAGCGGCAATCGAGTTCATTTCAACTTCTCCGGATGAACTTTGATTTTCGAGTTTTTCCACATCAAAGTTTTCCAGTGTGACTCTTCCTGAACCAATATTGAGAGCAAGATTTCTTAGCTTCACAGGATTATCGCCAGAGTCTCCTTTGAAAACAACCTTCCCAGAACCGAGTTCGATATTCATATCTTTCTCATAGTCTTCTGGAATATAAACAGTGAGGGAAGCCTGATCCCTCTCCATCCAATTGAACCCTAAGAAGCCTTTCCGTTTAGCAGAAACCTCAATTGCATCACCGTGCCGCTTCACTTTTACTAATCCTTTGCCATCCAGTTCGGCGCTCACATCCTGACGTTTATCCGGCAAAATTCTTGTCTCGATACTTGAAACATCAACTGTGATCATTTCCGTATCACTGGTCACCTTCATAGAGTCTTCAACGCTGGCAAAATTCAGTCCATCACCATCAAACATGTAATTCCAGACAATATAGGCCCCGGTAATCACGAGAAAAATCATTAAAACCCGCTGCATTTTTAAAAATCCCCTTCCAACTCTTTCTTATATTCAGAATAAGGCAAATCATTCCTGCCCCCAATGCACCACGGATTTAAAAATGGATAGGACCTGAGGCTGATTTAGTTCTAGTCATTCAAAGAAAAAGCCAGATTCTTTTATTAGAATCTGGCTGCGTGTCTACTCATTATGCTTTTGCTTCAAATAGTTTTGCAATCTCCACGATTGTTTCGACCGATTTAATCATGTTATCCACAGAGATGTACTCAAATCGGCCGTGGAAATTCTCACCGCCTGTAAAAATATTCGGTGTCGGCAATCCCATATAGCTTAGCTGAGAACCGTCTGTGCCGCCGCGGATTGGTTTGACAATAGGGTTGATGCCGAGGTTTTCCATTGCTTCATAGGCGATGTCGACGATTTCCTTTACAGGCTCAATCTTATCCTTCATGTTGTAATACTGGTCGTTCATTTGAAGTTCAACACGTGTTTCACCATAAGTCAGCCTCAGTTCATTGGTGATTTTCTGAATCAGGTCCTTGCGAGCCTGGAAGCTTTCACGGTCAAAGTCTCGGATGATATAGCTCAGTGTCGTCTCTTCGACATCACCATTAATCGAGCTTAGGTGGAAGAAACCTTCATATCCTTCAGTATGCTCAGGTGCATCTTCGGCAGGAAGCTTGCTGTTGAATTCCATCGCGATTTTGGCTGAGTTCACCATTTTGCCCTTGGCTGTGCCAGGATGGACATTCTTGCCTTTAAAAGTCAATTTGGCGCTTGCGGCATTAAAGCTTTCATACTCCAGCTCGCCAAGCGGTCCGCCATCTACTGTATAAGCAAATTTCGCATTGAATGCTTCGACATCAAATTTATGTGGTCCTCTGCCGATTTCTTCATCCGGGGTGAAAGCGACACGGATTTTTCCATGCTTGATTTCCGGATTCTTGATCAAATAATCCATCGCTGTCATAATTTCGGCGATTCCTGCCTTGTTGTCGGCGCCCAGCAATGTGGTCCCATCAGTGGTGATTAATGTATGTCCTTTATATTGAGGAAGCTCCGGGAAATCTGCAGGTGACAGAATGATGTTCTGTTCTTCGTTTAAAATGATTTGGCTGCCATCAAAATTTTCAACAACCTGAGGATTCACATTTTTGCCGGTAAAATCCGTTGCTGTATCAACATGGGCAAGGAAACCAATCGTTGGAACCTCTTTATCCGTATTGGCTGGAAGGGTAGCCATCACATAGCCGTTTGCATCAATGGTGACTTCCGACATGCCAATTGTTTTTAGCTCATCAACCAGCATATTCGCAAGGGTCAGCTGGCCGTCTGTCGAGGGTGTCGTTTCACTGATTTCATTAGACTGCGTGTCAATTTTTACATAAGAGGTAAATCTTTCGATAATCTCGTTTTTCATGTCCTTCATCTCCCATATGTATGTATATTTTCATATTAGCATAAATCATCAGGAACACCATTTTTAAAAAGAATGAAAATTCCATTATTTTCATATATAATGGGTTAATAAGGGGGCGGAGAAAAATGGGGTATTTATTCACAGCCATTGTGTTGTTTATTGTGTTTTATTCTATTTTTAAAATCATTCGCAACGGAAAACTCCCAAGCAACAACTTCACTCCATTTGACGATTTAACAGAGGGGAAAAAGAAAGATGAGTGATATCGGTGTCATCATAGTCCTCCTGCTGTCGCTCTGGTCCATCACGATTACATTGCAAAAAATAGCCGACAAAATCACCCATAAGCAGGACCAGCAACTTAAGCTGATGGAAGAAATCAAGAAAGAACTGAAAAATAGAAAAATATGAGGTTTTTACTTTACATATATAAAAGTTAGGGCTAGGATAAAGACAACTTAATATTCGATGTACTACTAGGGGTGCCCTGATGCGGGCTGAGAGAAAAACGCTAAGTTTTTTAACCCTTCGGACCTGATCTGGGTAATACCAGCGTAGGAAAGTAGTGTGAGAAAACTTTTTTCTTACTAAGCTTTTAAGCCAGGTCCATTTTGGATCTGGCTTTTTATATTTTAGGAGGTTTTTTCAATGAAAATAAAAGATCAAGTAGTTTTAGTTACCGGCGGCAGCCGGGGGCTGGGGGCGGAAACGGTTAAAGCTTTTGCGAGGGAAGGTGCGAAAGTCGTCATCAACTATTATCAGAATGAAGAAAAAGCGAAGAATCTGGAAGAGATGATTGGGGAAAGAGCCCTTGCTGTCCGGGCGGATGTAAGAGATCCTTCACAGGTACAAGGCTTGTTCAGGCAGGCAAAAGAGCATTTTGGAGTACCGATTACGACAGTCGTGAATAACGCACTTGTCAATTTTAAATTTGACCCCGCAGGTAACAAGGATGCATTTGAAGTGGGCTGGGAGGATTTTCACAAGCAGCTGGAAGGAGCGATTCGCGGTGCCTTGAATACCATCCAGGCAGGACTTCCCGATATGAAAGAATTGAATTTTGGCAGAATCATCAATATAGGCACAAACTTGTTCCAAAATCCGGTTGTCGCCTATCACGACTATACAACTAGCAAGGCAGCCCTTTTGGGTTTTACCAGAAATATGGCGAATGATCTTGGGAAGTATGGTGTTACTGTCAATATGGTTTCTGGCGGGCTGCTGAAAATGACCGACGCAAGCTCTGCGACATCGGAGGAGGTGTTCCAGCTTATCGAATCTTCCACACCGTTAAGGAGGGTGACTGAGCCGGCAGAAGCTGCGGATGCGATAGTATTCTTCGCATCACCATGGGCACGGGCGGTTACAGGACAAAATCTGGTCGTTGATGGCGGCCTTGTAATGAATTAAAGGAGGGTTTTACAGTGGAGAAAAGAGATATTGCAAGCTTGCTGGAAAAAGTCCGGAGGGAGAACCCTATTGTACACAACATTACCAATGTGGTGGTCACCAATTTTACTGCTAACGGATTGCTGGCTCTGGGAGCATCACCTGTTATGGCTTATGCCCGTGAAGAGGTTGCTGAAATGGCCAGGATGGCAGGGAGCCTGGTTCTCAACATCGGGACCCTGAGACCTGAAGTGATTGAGTCGATGCTGGTTGCCGGCAAAGCGGCGAATGAGCAGGGAGTTCCGGTCATTATGGATCCGGTTGGCGCTGGTGCGACTTCATACCGAACCGAAACAGCTAGAATGCTAATGGAAGAATTGGAGATTTCGATTATCAGGGGAAATGCAGCCGAAATTGCCAATGTTGCAGGTGAAAACTGGAACATCCGCGGTGTGGATGCCGGGGAAGCGAGCGGCGATGTTCTGGAGCTTGCCGTATCGGCTGCTGAAAAAATGGGGACCATCGTTGCGCTAACAGGGAAGGACGATATTGTAACCGATGGGCAAACCACTTTTTCCATTCACAACGGACACCCAATCCTCACGAAGGTAACAGGGACTGGATGTCTGCTGACTTCAGTAATTGGTGCGTTCACTGCAGTTGAAAAGGATTTGCTTAAAGCAGCCACGGGGGCAATTGCTATTTACGGTATAGCAGCCGAAGTAGCCGCTGAAAAAAGTGCGCTGAACGGGCCAGGAAGTTTTCAGGTGGAGTTCCTGAATCAGCTGTATCATCTCGATGCTGAAGAAATCTATAACAAGGGCAGATTTCGTAAAGACTACTATTAAAATCCTGAAGCCGATTTTAACGTAATAATAGCCATTTTGTAGGTCGGTACGAAGTTGGCAAGCTCTTTTCTCTAAATAAGCGTTCATTTTGTGCAGAAACTTAGGCAATTCCATCCTATTTTGTAGCCAATAGCAAAAAAGTTTGAGAAAAGAGCCTTAATAAAAGTTCTTTTGAAAAAAGGAGGTAGAGCAGCATGAAAAAAGCACTGACCATTGCAGGTTCGGACAGTGGCGGCGGAGCTGGAATCCAGGCGGACCTAAAGACTTTCCAGGAATTGAAGATCTTTGGAATGTCTGCACTCACCGCTGTTACGGCCCAAAATACGCTTGGTGTCCAGGGAGTCTTCCCGATGGAACAAGAAGCAGTCGCGAAACAAATTCAATCAATTGGTGAGGATATCGGGACAGACGCTTTGAAAACAGGAATGCTTTTCAACGCACCCATCATCGAAGCGGTGGCGGAAAAGATAAAGCAGTTTGGCTGGGAAAGGGTGGTTGTCGATCCGGTTATGATTGCGAAAGGCGGAGCATCATTGCTCCAGCAGGAGGCTGTTGCGGCGCTTAAAACCCATTTGCTTCCGCTCTGTCTCATCATCACTCCGAATATCCCCGAAGCCGAGGTGCTGACAGGGATGTCTATTCACAGTATCGATGAGAAAAAGGAAGCGGCAAAACTCATTCATAAGCTCGGAGCTAAAAATGTAGTTATAAAAGGCGGGCATGACGAGGGAACAAACGAATCCGTTGATCTCCTTTTTGACGGAAGTGAATTTGCCTACTTTTCCGCTCCAAGGATTGAGACGAAGAACACCCATGGAACAGGCTGTACATTTTCTGCCGCGATAACTGCCGAGCTTGCGAAAGGATCTTCTGTACATGAAGCAGTATCAGTGGCAAAAAAGTTCATCCAGGCAGCTATAGCACATCCTCTGACTATCGGAAATGGACATGGCCCCACTAATCACTGGGCCTATAATATGAAAAAGGAAAGCGGGGTGACATCATGGCAAGAATCAGTCCAGAACAAATGAGAAGCTTGCTGAAGGTTTATTTTATCACAGGCAGCACGAATTGTTTAAAGGATCCCATTCACGTTCTTGAGCAAGCCATTCACGGAGGAATCACGATTTTTCAATACCGTGAAAAAGGCGAAGGCTGTCTGGACGACCTAGAGAAGATGGAGATGGGAAGGAGGCTGCATAGAATTTGCAAGGAAAACGGTATCCCGTTCATTGTGAATGATGATATTGAGCTGGCCCTGGAACTAGATGCAGATGGTGTTCATATCGGTCAGGAGGATGAAGACGCCATACAGGTCCGCAAACAAATCGGTGATAAGATCCTTGGGGTTTCCGTGCACAGTCTGGAGGAGGCTGAAACAGCAAAGCTAGCTGGTGCAGATTATTTAGGTATTGGCCCGATTTTTGCAACAGCGACTAAGAAGGACGCCAGGGCTGTCCAGGGAACAGCAATATTAGAGGGAATCAAGGATTTAGGAATGCCGCTTGTCGGGATTGGTGGAATCAATGCAGATAATGCGGTCGATGTAATGAATACCGGGGCGGACGGAGTATCTGTGATAACAGCGATCAGTCATGCAGCTGACATCAAGGAAGCTGCAGCCAGATTAAAAGAAAAGGTTATAGGGAGGTAAAAATGAGACCTACACAAAAGCTTACCCTTACAGCCATGATGATCGCAATTGGCACATTGACCAGCCACTTGTTATATATTCCGCTAGGCATTGTCAAGGTGTTCCCAGTGCAGCATCTTATCAATGTATTGTCTGCAGTGCTGCTTGGGCCATATTATGCAGTTGCACAGGCGCTGGGTATATCATTGCTTAGGAATGTAATGGGGACTGGTTCAGTCTTCGCTTTTCCCGGAAGCATGATTGGCGCTCTTCTGGCAGCATATTTATATAAAAAGACGAAGAAAATGGGGTTTGCGTTTTTAGGAGAAATAGTTGGCACTGGAGTTATAGGAGCGATAGCCTGTTATCCAATTGCTGTGCTTTTCCTTGGCAAGGAAGCGGCTTTATTTGGCCTCGTTCCAGCATTTTTTGCGAGCTCACTTGCCGGGGCGGCGATTGGATTTGTTCTTCTGAAAATATTTATGAAAAATGCAGCCGGCAGAATAGAGATGGCTGGCAAGCTGTAATCTGGAAATGTTTTCATCCAGTTTGCTTAAGCTGGAAATGGAGGGAATCCTCCTATATGATTATAAATAGATTCATATATACCAGCTGAAAAGGGTGACAATTTTTGAGCACAGAGAACAAGCTTGGATTGGTAGTGGACGTGGAGACAACCGGATTGGGTCCCGACTCGGATGAAATCATAGAATTGGCGCTGAAGCTGTTTTCTTTTCATGAAGAAACAGGGGAAATTATCGAGGTTCTGGATGAAGATTCTTATTTAAGGGAGCCATTATCTATAACAGCACAAAGAAATTATGACAGGGCCTATCGGATTCATGGAATTCATTATGATATGGTACGCGGGAAAACATTTTACGATGAGAGAATCATGGATTATTTTAATCGCACCGATGCTATTTTTGCCCATAATGCTTCCTTTGACAGAAGTTTCCTGTTCAGGATGTATCCCGAGGTCAATGAGATGCAGTGGTATTGCACGATGAAGAATGTGCAATGGAAAAACCATGGCTTCCCTAATAGCAAGCTGTTGACATTATTGCAGGCACACAATATTTCGAAGTACCAGACCCACAGGGCAATGGATGACATTACATATTTGACGGAACTGCTAAAGCAGCAAAATCCAAACGGTGATTATTATTTAAAAGAAGTGCTGGATTATGGACCGATGAGGAAGTACCAGCCTGCCGCAAAACAAAGAAGACGGATGTTTTACTAGGATATATCGTAAAAAATGTAAAAATATATCGTCTGCCTTTTCGACCATGTGATGGTAGAAAAGGCTTTTTGCTTTATGAGAATATTTGCATATTTCTAATGAGGTTGTTTCATGGTAAAATGGCACAGGGAAATTTTTTAAGGATAATAATTTTTTGGAAAATGAGGTTTAAATTTGTTTCTGAATGTGTATAAGAAAGGGGTTACATTCCCTTAGGAATGGGGTTTCTAATTAACTAAGGATGTAGTACCAGCAGAGAAGGATATTATGATGAAATTACAATCAGAAATTAAAAACAAGGGGAGACACCATGAAAAAAACAAAAGGAAATGAACTGCAGCGGGGGTTGGAGCAAAGGCATATTACGTTGATGTCTTTAGGCGCAGCAATTGGGGTTGGACTATTTCTCGGTTCAGCGACTGCCATCAAGTTAGCGGGTCCAGGAATCTTGCTGGGTTATGCTTTCAGTGGAATGATCATGTTCTTCATTATGAGGGCGCTAGGGGAAATGGCAATCCAAAAGCCTGTTTCCGGATCATTCAGCAAATATGCCAGGGACTATCTTGGTCCTTTGGCAGGGTATATTACTGGCTGGAACTATTGGTTTCTATGGATTGTTACTGGCATGGCGGAGATCACTGCAGTCGGTATATACATGGAATACTGGTTTCCGGAAATACCTCGATGGATATGGGCGCTTGCTGCTCTATTGATCATGGCGTCAGTCAACTTCCTGGCTGTGAAAGCTTATGGGGAACTTGAATTTTGGTTTGCCCTGATTAAGATTGTCACTATTTTAGCGATGATTGTTTCAGGGGCAGGAATGATATTCTGGGGAATCGGCAATGGCGGAATTGCTACAGGCATCCAAAACTTATGGGAGAATGGCGGCTTTTTCCCTAATGGGATTAAAGGTGTTCTCTTATCATTGCAAATGGTCATGTTTGCCTACCTGGGAATCGAGATGATCGGGATAACGGCAGGTGAAGTCAAAAATCCTGAGAAATCACTTTCGAGAGCCATCGATTCAGTATTCTGGCGCATCCTGATATTCTATGTCGGCGCATTATTCGTGATTATGTCTATCTACCCATGGAATGAAATCGGGGAAAAGGGAAGTCCTTTTGTACTCACTTTTGAACAATTAGGAATTCCTGCTGCAGCTGGTATCATAAATTTCGTCGTATTGACTGCTGCCCTATCATCCTGCAATAGCGGGATTTTCAGCACAGGACGGATGCTGTTTAATCTTGCCAATCACGGGGAAGCACCACAGAAATTCAGCAAGTTGACGAAGAATGGAGTCCCTGGTTTTGCCATTCTGGCTTCTGCTGGAGCATTGCTGATTGGAGTCGTCTTGAATTATGTTGTCCCAGCGAAAGTCTTTGCCTGGGTGACAAGTATTGCGACGTTTGGAGCTATCTGGACCTGGGCGATCATTCTGCTTTCACAAATTCGTTACCGCAAGAGTCTGCGTCAGAATGAAGTGGACAAGCTGAAATATAAGCTGCCATTGTTCCCGTTCACTTCCTATCTATCATTGGCGTTCCTGGCTTTTGTAATCGTACTGATGGCCTTTAGTCCTGACACAAGAGTTGCCCTTTTCATCGGGCCGCTTTGGCTCGCTCTTCTTACAGGAGTATACTATGCTAAAGGATTTCATAAAAAGGATCATGCAATTAACAATACAAATATAGGGTAAAAAATGCGTCTGTTCTTCCTTTTTGAAGAGCAGGCGCATTTTTTTAATGATAGTTTCTGCCCCCTAGGGCTCTTATAATACGTAAAAATAGACACTGAAAAAATGGGCAAGGCTTCCGAGCATGATGAAAATGTGGAAGATTTCATGGAAACCCAGATGCTTTGAACGCAGGAAATCCGGTTTTAAGGCATAAATGACGCCGCCAATGGTATATAAGATTCCACCGGCAACCAGCCAGAATATTCCCGCTGGATTAAGCACGGAGGAGAGGGGAGAGACAACGAAAATCACCATCCAGCCCATTACGATATAAATCGAAGTCGAAAGCCATCTTGGGCTCCTGAACCAAATCATTTTAAAAAGAATGCCGCACAAAGCTACAAATGTGATGATGCCAAAAAGCGTCCAGCCCGTTAATCCTTTTAAACTGATCAGGCAGAACGGTGCATAGGTTCCGGCAATCAAGAGGAAAATCATCGAATGGTCGATTTTTCGAAGAAAAGCAATGACGCCATCCTTGCTTATGACCATGTGATAGGTCGCTGAAGCAGTATAAAGGAGAATCATGCTTAGGCCAAAAATTATCACAGAAGTAATCGCCAGGGCTGAGCCATCTGTCATTGAAGCTTTGATGACTAACGCAAGAAGCCCAGCAAAAGATAACAAAGCACCGGCCAGGTGGGTAAGGCCATTAATAGGTTCGCGGATATAGCTGTTCATTTTAAAACCTCCATATATCGTTATGTAGTTTTTATAACTACTTATAATGATATTATGATTACACCAAGTAGTCAATGTTTACGATATTCTTTTTTTGCATTATAATAAAAACAAAAAACATGAGGGATTCATATTGACTAATTTAGCTAACCTGCTTGATCAGCTTAATCTTGAAAGCAATATCGCGCTTGAGGACATCCCTGAACTCGACTTGTATATGGATCAGGTAATCCAGCTGTTCGAAAGGAATTTCGGAAGTTCAACAAGGAATGAAGGAGAAAAGGTCCTGACGAAAACAATGATCAACAATTACGCGAAAGGGAA
This sequence comes from Mesobacillus jeotgali, assembly GCF_900166585.1. Lineage (NCBI taxonomy): Bacteria > Bacillati > Bacillota > Bacilli > Caryophanales > Bacillaceae > Mesobacillus > Mesobacillus jeotgali. The sequence continues at coordinate 700,914 of NZ_FVZC01000007.1, forward strand.
GCTGTTCCTTCCGATAAAAAATAAAAAGTATTCAAAGGAACATTTAATTCTGATCAGCTTAATTTACCAGCTGAAAGGCGGCTTATCCATCCAGGATATCAAGCAGACACTTGAAGGCATCAACCAGAGGACCGAGTCAGGGCAGTTTGAATTGAACCAGTTTTATCAGAGTTATTTAAGGCTGCATGAAAAAAATATCGAGATCTTTAAGGATGACGTTCTTCAAATGGAGCAGGACGTTAAACAAGAAGTAAGCACTCTTGAGGCAGATGAATCAGAGGAGCTCGAGATAGTATTATTGATAGCATCGTTAATAAATATCAGCAATTTTTACAGAAAGACGGCCGAGAAGCTTGTAGACCAGCTTGCGGCGAAAAACGCTAAAAAGGACTGAACCAAGTGTATTTAACAGTAAAAGAAACAGCAGAATATTTGTCGATGCCAGAGGCACAGGTCGAGAACCTGATCTTACAGCGGAAAATCAGGGCAATTCATGATGGAGAGCAGTACCTGATTTATAGAGACCAATTTAACACCCATCTTAAGCAGGTAGAGAAATACAAAAAACTGGTCGAGGAAATGATGAGTGAGCCAGTTCCTGAAGATATTGACATAAAAGATGAGGATTAAAAAAACGCGAGAGGACAAGTCCTTTCGCGTTTTTATTTGGCTGCTTTTTCGACATTCTTCATTTTGTCTTCATGCTTGATTGGCAATTGGACGGTAACCTCTGTTCCCTTTTCTGGCTCACTGTCAAACTTTATGGTGCCATTATGGGATTGGACGATTTTAAAGCTCACGGTCATCCCCAGTCCGGTTCCTTTTTCTTTGGAAGAGTAGAAAGGTTCACCAATTCTTTCAAGCAATTCTTTCGAGATTCCTACACCCTCGTCCTTGATATTGATCGAGACCTTATTATCAAAGCTGTCGAGCGTGATGACAACGACATCTCCTGCAGAAGAAGCTTCGATGGCATTCTTAACAATGTTGATGAACAGCTGCTTAAGCTGGTTTGGTTCACATTCAATCATGGCTCGGTGACCTTTGACCTGGAACTCGATTTGAATATTATGGAGACTCGCCTCAGTTTTCAACAGGGAAATCACATCATGTAAAATCATCTGCAGGTCAGCTTCTGTGTATTTGATTTGCTGGGGCTTGGCCAACAGCAGCAATTCACTGACTATATGATTAATCCTGTTGAGTTCATCGATCATGATTTGGTAGTAAAGCTGGTGCTTTTCATCCTCCACCTGAAGCAGCTGTACCAGGCCTTTTAAGGATGTAAGCGGATTGCGGATTTCATGCGCAACACTTGCGGATAACTCACCGACGACGGACAGTTTGTCTGTCCTGCGAAGACGCTCTTCTGTCTCGCGCAGCTCTGTCACATCCCTTGAATTACAGATAATGCCGGCAATTTTATCATTCACGATAATCGGAAGTGAGGTGCTCTGGAAAATAAGCTGTTTTCCGTTCTTATGAGTCATCTCCAGCTCGAACATCTGCGGACAGCGATTTTCCACAACGCTCGATACCTTGGCCCATACTCTGTCCCTATGGGTCTCTGGAAGCAAGTCAGTAATGTTTTTTCCAATATATTCACTACGGCTGAATCCAGTTATTACTTCGAACTGCGGATTCAGATTAGTGATTGTTCCGTTCAAGTCAAGCATCGAAACAATATCAGGGCTATATTCAAACAGGGAACGATATTGCTGGCGGCTTTCTTCAAGAAGCGTCTCAACATTTTTCCGTTCCGTACTGTCCCGGCCGATGATGACTAACCCTTGACGGCTGCCATCATCATTGAATAGAGGGACTTTTATTGTATCAAATGTTTTGACCGTCCCATCCGGCTGCGGCAGGAATTCCTCAACACGGATGATTCCGCCGGCTTTCCAGGCCTCTTCATCGGAAATCTCGCAATACCTCAGGGCATCGCCGAAATATTTGCTGTACTCTGCAAGCTCTGAGTCCTTTTTTCCTCTATAGTCAATATTCTCAATATCGAATAGTTTTAAGCCAAAATCATTGGCCTGGATCCAGCGGCCTTCTCCATCTTTGAAGTTGACAAAATCAACCATCGAATTGATCAGTGTGGAGAGTCTCTTCTCTTCTTCTTTAGCAGCACTCAATTCTTCCATCTTCGAAATGAAATAATAGAAAAACCATCCTGCGAGTAAAACATAGAGAATTTCCTTCGAATGTTCAATCACTGTAACAAAGTCGGAAGGTGCGTATAAATTGAGCAGATAGTTTGTCCCGAAAATCCAGACAATGCTCATAATGAAAAAGATAAGGACATATTGCTTTTTTTTCATATCTTGACTCCTAAAGTAAGCGAATAGGCCTACATGATTTCAAATAGGGTTACTAATCTATAGTAGCACAATTTTGTCAATTAAAATGAAGAATATTTCCATATTAGCATTTCTATTAAATGGAAAAACATGCATAGGATCGAAATAGCTTCGCTCCTATGCATTTCATGATTAAAATTCGCCATCAGTAGCCTGGAAAGGTATATTCAGCCGGTTCTCCACGGTCCGCAGCCTCTGATTCAAACGGTTTAAACGACGGGTATGCCGCTCGTCATTTTGGCTCAAACGGGTGACCTCATTGTTAAGACGGCCAATTTCTTTATTGAGTCTGGCAATCTCTCTGTTTTGGCGGCCCATCTCTTTGTTCTGCCGGTCAAGCTCTGTCTTTTGAACCTGTAATTGCCGTTCAAGCTGGTTCACTCTACGTTCCAGAGCTGGCTGCCGGTCGAAGTTCTGCTGTTGTGAATAGTAATCAAAATCATAGTGTGTATAGGGATCATAATACTGTGGATTGTAGATTTGATAAGGATTCATACGGGTACACTCCTTTTGAAAAACGTCCCTGAGAATAAAATCATTATAGAGTATGTGGGTGAACGCGGAGGGTGCAAGGCTTTTACATAAAGAAGGAAAAAACATGAGGTACAGCGAAAGGATATTCAGGTGGTGAGATTAATGGGAATGTCAAGTTACTATCAGGCACTTAGAAGTAAAATAGGAGGTGACCTGATATTCATGCCCAGCGTAGCCGGAATCATCAGGAATACAGCGGGCGAAGTTTTGTTCCAGAATAAGGGCAATGGAGAGAAATGGAGCCTGCCTGCAGGAGCGATCGAAATAGGCGAAGCACCTGCTGAAGCGGTTATCCGTGAGGTGTGGGAAGAAACCGGACTGAAGGTAGTCCCGGAAAAATTGCTCGGTATATTTGGCGGCAAGGACTATCGCTATGAATATCCAAATGGCCACAAGGTCGAATATGTGGTGTTCGTGTTTGAATGCAGAATCACAGGAGGTGACCACAGTCCAATCGACAGCGAGACAGCAGAGCTGTGTTACTTCAGTGCGGAAAATAGGCCGGAATTAGCCTTACCTTATCCTGAAAGCATTTTTGTGGTAACGGATCGTGACAAGACTGAGTTCCAGTGGGATGAGGGATGGGTGAAAGCTTAAGCGGAAGAGATGCATAAAAAAGAGAACGCGATCACCGCGTTCTCATCCTTTTCTAAGTTGCTCCAATACGACCTGAGCATCATACCCTGCAGCAAAATCAATGATGATCGAATCCTCGCCTTTTATCGCTTTTACAAGATGATCAACCAATGAATCTGTCAGGGAATCATCAGCGTGCAATGGCAAAATGTCTTCGCCAAGCTTGCCCCCTTCAAGTTGTGCCCAATTCAGCAGTGATAAAGTTCCTTGGTTCCCAAAAGCGGTAAAGGCAATTTCCTCCTTGCCTGCAATCTGGCTCATGCCATCAATCAGTACTGGAGTACCATCGGATAATTCCAATAAAGCCAAAATCGCAATCTCGCTTGCCTGCGGATCTTGCGGAAATTGCAATTGGACATCTTTTACTTTAACAATGCCAAAAATCTTCTGCAGCTGCTGGATGAAGTGGACGCCAACCTCCAGTACATAACCACCCTGTTCCTTGCTCGCAACCCAGGCATTCTGCTGCCACGGTCGCGGCCATTCAGGAAAGTGCATCTTCAATTGAACTCTCCGCAGCTCGCCAACATAATTATCCTTAATTAACCTTTCAAAAGTCCTGCTGCCGGCACTGTAATTCAGCGGGAAATTCATCGCATGGACAATACCAGCATCTTGTGCCTTTTTTAATAGACTCTCCGCTTCTTCAACTGAGTTAGCCAGCGGTTTCTCACATAAAATATGTATTCCTTTCTCGATTACATCAGAAGCGACAGCATGGTGGAACTTCGGCGGCACCGCGACATAAACAAGGTCCAGTTTAGTGTTATCAAGCATTTCTTTATGGTTCGTAAATGCCGGAATCCCGCCCAATTCCGCAGCAATCTCATTTGTCCTTTCCTCCACAGTATCACATACCGCTGCAATTTCAGTTTCATGGTGACTCTGAAATCCTTTGATCAGCCTCTGGCCAATCGCGCCAAGACCAATCACTCCGACTTTTAACATAGCAAGACCTCCAAATCTGTTAGTTCTTTTTCTTCATTATACAAACTATTTTAAAAATTCAATAGTTTAGTAAGTCTAAATTTTTCAATGTCGAATTATAGGTCGATATCATCACGATTTTGGTTATTGCGTGGTAGAAAAACAGGGAATTTGTATAATTATTTGATAATTAATAATATTGTAAATAAATAGTTTAATTGCTAAAATAATAATGCACTACATATTAAAAGATTTTATTAATGGAAAGGGGTAGGAATTTGAAGAAAAATCTAGGTCTTAAGGTCCTGTCGAGCATTACGATGACCGCAATGCTCGCAAGCACGCTTTCATTCGCGTCTGCTGGACCCGCTACAGTCAAAGCTGTTGAAAAGCCGAGTTACCAGACCCATGGAGGAGCACCAATCGATTTAGGCATCGCAAACGATGAGAGATTGATAGAAATGCTGAAGAAAGAAGGAAAAATCGCTAAGGATGCAACTCCTGCTGAGGCTGAGAAGGGATTGCAGAAATACTTAAAAGCGAAAGCTGCTAATTCCGGTAAGACGAAGGATAAGTTGCCAGAATCACTTGGACAGCTTAAAAAAGGTGCGGAAAAACCAAATAGCGACAGCCTGACTAAAGGCAAAGGGAATAAACTTGGACAGGCTAAGAAGAATACTGTGGATGGGGTGCAAGAAGAGGGATACAACGGAGAGGTTCGATCAGATAAGGTTCTAATACTTAAAATCGATTTCCCTGATTACGCCCATAATACTATTACTCCAGAAGAGACAGGTTTTTATTATGATAACTATTCTGATGAGCATTTCCAAAACATGGCATTTGGCAAAGGTGGTTACGATGGTCCAAATGGCGAGAAATTCGTCTCTATGAAACAGTATTATGAACAACAATCTGGCGGCAGCTATACAGTTGATGGTGAAGTGGCTGGCTGGTATACAGCAGATCATCCAGCGGCATATTATGGCGGTAATTACCCGGCTCCAGATGGCAGTGATGCCCGTCCGCGTACGTTAGTTTATGAAGCACTTACGAAAGCTGGCCAAGATCCAAACGTTAATCTAAGTGAGTATGATGTTTGGGATCGCGACGACTATGATGGTGATGGTGTTTACAATGAGCCAGACGGACTCATTGACCATTTAATGGTTATTCATGCAGGAGTAGGTGAAGAAGCAGGCGGCGGTTCACTTGGCGGGGATGCAATCTGGTCACACCGTTGGAATCTCGGTAGACTTGTTGCGGTACCGGGTGGTAGTTCAAACAGTGATCGTTTTGGAGGCCTTTTAGGGGCTTATGACTATACAATCGAGCCAGAAGATGGAGCGGCTGGCGTCTTCATTCACGAATTTGGCCACGATTTAGGACTGCCAGATGAATATGACACTGTCTATAGCGGTGCAGGCGAAGCAGTTGCTTACTGGTCTGTTATGGCAAGCGGCAGCTGGGCAGGTAAGATTGGCGGAACAGAGCCACCAGGATTCAGTCCATATGCAAAAGAAAAACTCCAACTATGGCACGGTGGTAATTGGTTAAGTGGAACAACATTGAATTCTGATGATATTACAAGTGCAGGCACAAATGTTTTACTTGACGAAGGTGTTACTAAAGGCACCAATAATGATGCGGTACGAGTTAACCTTCCGAAAAAAGTAAACGTATTGAACACACCAGCTGCAGGATCATATGAATACTATGGCGGCAAAGGAGATGAAGTTGACCACAAAATGTCAGCTGCAATAGATTTAAGTGGTGCAACTGCTGCAACCCTCGATTTTGATGCCTGGTATAATATTGAGCAGGATTGGGATTATGCAATGGTTCAAGTATCGACCGATGGTGGGGGAACATGGGAGTCTTTATCAAGTGGTAGAACAACATCTACTGTGGATCCTAATGGATATCCAGATATCAAAAACAATCTTCCTGGTTATACTGGATCAAGTAAAGGCTGGGTTCACGAAACAATTGATCTAAGTAAGTATGCCGGACAAAAAATCCAGCTTCAGTTCCGTTCAATGACGGACTGGGCGACAAATCTAGATGGATTCTTTGCTGATAACATCAAGGTAACGGCAGATGGGAATGAAGTATTCTCTGATGGTGCCGAGGGAGAACCTAAATTTTCATTAAACGGGTTTGAAAAGCATGATGGAAAGTATACTACCGATCATTATTATCTTCTTGAGTGGAGATCCCATAATGGTGTCGATGAAGGCTTGAAAAACATTCGTCGTGGGGCAACGATTATGTCCTATGATCCAGGGTTAGTCGTATGGTATGTAGATGAAACTTATGATAACAACTGGACAGGTGATCACCCTGGGGATGGATATCTTGGAGTAGTCGATGCGGACCAGCATACTAATTATTGGAGTGATGGAGCTGTAGGTTCTACTCGCTACCAAGTACACGATGCTGCATTTGGACTTGAAAAATCCGAAAAAATGTTCTTGAACTATCCAGGACAGTTTACTATGAAGGACAATTATACTAAGCGCAACCCATTGTTCGATGATAGCGCAGATTATAGCAATCCAGGTCTTGTAGATGCCGGCCGTAATGTAACTAAATACGGCTTGAAATTCCGCGTTGTTGGACAAAGTGCTGACGGTACAGTTGGTAAAGTATTAATCTTTAAGTAAAAAAAAAGAAACGCTGCCGGATTTTCGGCAGCGTTTTTGTATATCTCTAATCAATATCAGGCTGGAACCCAATGAGCTTCGCTTTTTTGTCAGCCTTGGCATCCGAGTCAGGGAAGGTAATGACCGAGGCGATGTATTCCCAACGAAGGAACAGGTGGGTTATGCAGGTTTCTTCGACCTGGTCTTCGGAAGGTATGACGGTGCCATCTTCTTTTTGAACTGGAGTCCGTTTGTAGCATGGGTTCTCAACCCAAATTCCCATACTCTCAGTATGGATCAGTTTTACCAGGTACCATTCATCGGGTTGATAGATACCTGTAATCTCGCCAATCATATTTTCGGGAAAATTTTTCAGTTTAACTTGAACCTTTTGATTAACATACGCATCTAAAAACATGTGCATTCTCCTTTCAAAAAACTCATCCTTTACCTACTTCCTTTTTCAGCAAAAAATAAACATGAAAAAAAGGCCAATATTGGCCTCTTCTACAAAAATAGCACCATCAATTCTTCATCATGATAGCTGCCATCAATGACCAACGCATTCTTATCAACCCCGTATGTTCTGAATCCGAGAGAGTAATAGAGCTTTTTAGCAGGTTCATTGCTGGCATTGACGGCGAGGTATATCTGTTCAATTCTGCTTAATTCTCTGGCCTGTTGGATCGCTGTTTTTACTAGTTCCCTGCCAGCGCCCTTACCGCGATGTGAGGAAGTAACATACATGGCAAAGATGTTCGCACGGTGTTTCAGCTTTACTTTTATATCTGGGACAAGAGTAACAACACCGGCCAACTGACCATCGTCAAACGCGCCAAATGTATAAGAAAGTTTATTATCAAGCCTTTCACCGTAATCAGACTCACCCAGATGCTTCTCATCTTCATAACTGGAGCCGAAAGCCTCTGGATTCTTAATCAAGGCTTCATGGCGGAGAGCCCGATAACTCTCAGCAGCCCTGCCATCTAATCTTCGAATTTCCATAATGGTCACCTCTGTCTAAATTGGTTGTTTAATTCAATTCTAGATTTAAAGCCGGATTCCCTCTAAGAAAAGTAAGTTCGGACAGATTTCAAGGTATAAGCGCGATTACTGTCAGAAGCAGGAATAACTTCTGACAGATTTCTAAGAGAACGGGCAAAAGCTGTCCAAAGAGGAAGCAACTTCAGACAGGTTAGAGGGAGAACGGGCAAAAGCTGTCCAAAGAGGAAGCAACTTCAGACAGGTTGGGAGGTGAAAGAGGAAAAGCTGTCCAAAGAGGAAGCAACTTTAGACAGGTTGGGAGGAGAAAGGGCAAAAGCTGTCCAAAGAGGAAGCAACTTTAGACAGGTTTGAAGGAGAACGGTCAAAAGCTGTCCAAAGAGGAAGCAACTTTAGACAGGTTTGGAGGAGAACGGGCAAAAGCTGTCCAAAGAGGAAGGAACTTCAGACAGGTTGGAGGGAGGAAGGGGAAAAGCTGTCCAAAGAGGAAGCAACTTCAGACAGGTTTGGAGGAGAACGGGCAAAAGCTGTCCAAAGAGAGAGCAACTTTAGACAGGTTGGAGGAAGAAAGGGGAAAAGCTGTCCAAAGAGTGAGCAACTTTAGACAGGTTGGGAGGTGAAAGGGGAAAAGCTGTCCAAAGAGGGAGCACCTTCAGGCAGGTTTGGTGAGAAGCCTGTGAAAGCTGTCAAAAATAACCCGTTATTAAGACAGGTTTGGTGGGAAGCCCATGAAAGCTGTCAAGAATCATACACTATTAAGACAGGTTTTGATGGGCACACAGAAAAGCTGCCTATTGCCCATCCAGCCCACCTGCAAAGTCTATCCTCCAAAAAAACCTCCCCGAATCCAACAAAACCCGGGGAGGCTACTTATCTAATCCATATATTAAAGCTTAAACGAACTCTTGAGCGAAACGATACGGTTGAAGACTTTTTTGTCATCTGTCGTATGTTTCGGATCGACGTTGAAGTAGCCGTGGCGGAAGAACTGGAATTTGTCCTGTGCCTTGGCGTCCTTCATATTTGGTTCGATAAAACCGTTCAGGATTTCAAGGGATTTTTCGTTCACCTGATCCAGGAAGGTTTTGTTTTCAGCCTCGTTGTCACTATCTGCATCTTCGTCCAAAATCAACGGCTCATACAGACGGAATTCTGCCGGCAATGCGTGGGTTGCGTCAACCCAGTGCAGTGTTCCTTTTACCTTGCGGCCAGTGAAGCCTGAACCGCTTTTTGTTTCTGGATCATAGGTGCAATGAAGCTCAACCACTTCGCCATTTTCATCCTTGATTACATCATTACATTTAATAAAATAAGCGTGCTTAAGACGGACTTCATTACCAGGGAACAGTCGGAAGTACTTCGCTGGCGGATTTTCCATGAAATCGTCCTGCTCGACATAAATCTCGCGGGTGAATGGGATCTTACGAGTGCCCATTTCCGGGTTCTCGGGATTAATTTCGGCATCCAGCCATTCCACTTCTCCTTCAGGATAGTTGGTAATGACAACTTTCAACGGACGAAGCACTCCCATCGTACGTGGTGACTTCAGCTTAAGGTCTTCGCGTACAAAGTGTTCAAGCATTTGGGCGTCAACGGTTGAGAATCCTTTTGATACTCCAGCTGCTTTTACGAATTCACGTATTGCATCCGGTGTGAAACCGCGTCTTCTTAGGCCGGAAATCGTTGGCAGACGAGGATCATCCCAGCCATCAACATATCCTTCTTCTACAAGCTGCTTCAGTTTGCGCTTGCTCATTACCGTGTTTGTCAGGTTGAGGCGGCCAAATTCAATTTGTTGTGGAGTTGCTTCCATTTCACACTCGCGGACAACCCAGTCGTAAAGCGGACGCTGGTCTTCGAACTCGGTTGTGCACAAGCTATGGGTGACACCTTCGATAGCATCCTCAAGAGGGTGGGCGAAAGCGTACATTGGATAAATGCACCATTTATCCCCAGTGTTATGGTGTGTTGCATGCGAAATTCGATAGATGACCGGGTCGCGAAGATTGATGTTTGGTGAAGACATGTCAATTTTCGCGCGCAGAACCTTTTCACCATTTGCGTATTCGCCGTTCTTCATGCGTTCGAACAACTCAAGATTTTCTTCCACTGAACGGTTGCGATACGGACTTTCTTTGCCAGGCTCAGACAGTGTGCCGCGATATTCGCGAATTTCATCGGCTGACAAATCATCCACATAAGCTAATCCCTTTTTGATCAACAGGACAGCGCGGTCGTACATTTCATCGAAATAATTGGAAGCAAAGAACAAACCTTCCCATTCATAACCGAGCCATTCAACATCTTCCTTAATGGAATCTACGAATTCCTGGTCTTCCTTCAGCGGGTTCGTGTCATCGAAACGGAGGTTTGTCGTGCCGCCGAATTCATCAGCAAGCCCAAAATTGATCACGATGGATTTCGCGTGACCGATATGTAAGTATCCGTTCGGTTCTGGAGGGAACCGCGTCACGACTTTATCACGCTTGCCGCTCTCCAAATCTTCTTTAATGATTGTTTTTATAAAGTTAGAGTTTTCTTCCAATTGAAATCAGCCTTTCCTTTGATCAGTCTCATTATGTCTATTTTAATGATTACTTTAATATATTTCCACTGAACTATATAGTAATAAGAAAAAAGCGGAAAAACAAGAGGTGTATGGCTATGTTTGTACAAAAAAGGCGCCCTGGAACAAGGCACCTGCTAATTATTTTGCCAGTACATACTTAATGACCTCGTTGGTCAAATTCGGAACGATTTTAACGGAGTAGTCTATTTCCATCCGTTCGTAGCGTTTATGGGCATCCAGCCCGTGTGGCCCGATATTGACCACAGGGACATTCAGTTCGCGGATTTCCTGGTAGTCCACAAAAAATTTCGTACCCCAGCTAGGGTTATTGCGGGAGGCAGAATCCAGTGCTTCGTCATCATCACTCAATGCAACAAAGCTCATATCGGATATATAAGGAAAGAAACTGCGAACCACAATTGGTTCCTCATATTCTGGCTGAACCTTTTTAACAGCTGCATCCACAGCCTCAATCAGATTTCGCTCATCCTCAGTTTCGCCAGTCACTTCAATTCTTGGCGAATAGAGTGAAGAGTAGAAAACAATGATTGCGGGACTCTGATCTGGCATCCACTTCCATGCTTCCTCGACGACTCTGGCTGCGTACATCCTTAAATCAAGGGTGGCATCAAGAAGAAGGTTTTCTTTGAACTCAACCATATGGGCCGTATATTCCGTGCCATGTACCCTGATCAATTCCGATTCCATTTCTTCATAGGTCATCACCCTCGGCTGCCATTGAAGCTCCCTCGAAGGCTCACCGCTGAGCTGGCAAAATTGCTGATAACGTTCCTCATATAACTTCAATGCATTTTCAAAAGCGATCTTAGCCTGCTCCTTCAATTTAACAAGGACATCCTTGGGCGTCCAGGAGTGGATAAAGAAATTGTAATAAACATAAGCAGACAGTGCCGTTTGCACGGTATAGTTCGGCTTGAGATCCATTTGCTTTAAAGACACGGGAGGCATCGTCGTTTCCCCGAGTGCCTCGTTGCAGAGGTCAGGGTTGTAGTCGATTTGCCTTGTCAATTCAGCGGCAATCAGGTTGGGATCCAAGCCTTCGAACGCTGAACCAACATGGGTTTCAGAGCCAGTTATAAAAAAAGAAGGCAGAAGCTTTCCGACAGTGCCTTTATAGATATAGCGGTTCTTGTCCCCGGGAAATCTTGGTGAGACAAAATCACTATTGATCGCAGCAACGTATTCAAAGCCATGTTCTTCTTTCCAGGCATTTAAGTTTTTGACCGCTGACAGGATCCCGTACGAGCTGTCCTCTTCATCACATTCCGATAAAAAAACCAGGTTTCCATCCAAATCTTCCGGATGCTCTGAATAGTATTTCAGAAGATAGAGATTGGAGGCGACCCCGCTCTTCATATCAAGCACCCCGCGCCCAAACATCCAGTCACCCGATTCAGCGTGCTCCTTCACTAGAGGAGGAAGTTTTTCCTTTTTCAACTCAATAAGGAGTTCATCTGGATTAAACGCCAGGCCGGAAAGCTGAGTAAAATCATCAATCCCGACCGTATCAAGATGCCCTATCAAAATGACGGTACGGTTGCTTTTGCCTTTTGTTCCTTTTACAAAAGCCAATACATTGTACCTTTCAAGTACATCATTCTGAGTCTGCGGTTTGATGACCTGGGTGGGATTCTCTATAAAATAAGGAAACGATGAAATCATCGTATAAAGTGCCTGGGCAATTTCGTTCTCTCCATTTGTATTGACAATGCTCCCGATGTTCACAAGCTGCTTTGTGTAAAACAAAACTTCATCCTGGCAGTCAAGCATCCAAAGCATCTCCTTTCTGAAAATTCAGCTTTTACCAACAAAGTAACGTATATTAACAGGAAACACAATAGAAAAAAATGGCTGTCCCCAACTATTATAGAAAAAATCCCCTATTGCGGATAGGGGATTCCAACACTTAGCTTTGTTAGATAATGCAGATATAGGATCGAAAAAGGGATTATATCTGTTTTTTAATTCGCAAATTGTGTCCCAGCATATGAGTGATTGCTGCACATGGTCGGCGGTAGGGGATTTCTTTAACAGTCTAACTTAATTAAATGACACAATTAATTGAGGTGCAAATTCAGGTGTTTCTCCTCCATATAGATTTAAAATATCAGAAGCAAAATCGGCGAGCGTATCGGCTTTTAGTCGGAACTGTGTTCTGCCAGTCTTATTGACCATATCAAGGAGAGATACAGGAATGTTGATTTCTGAGTATTCGTTATCTGCAACGGGAATAGGCATTGTCGCAAAATCAATCGAGCCTGCAGGCGAGGGCGCCGCATTATAATCCCCTTGCTCTAGATTGCTGGAAGTTGCCCAGTACCCTTTTACTAAACTTACTGAAAGAGAGCTAACAGACCCTGATAAAGATTTTCGATATACTCTAAGCTTCGCGCTGGATATATTGGCATCATCCTGAAGTAAGCTTGTATCAAAAGATAAAATTGTCCTGAATGTATCGCGATTGCTCATCCCTTTGTCGCCAACTTTGCTAGCAGCTGTACTAAGTCCATCTGCTAAGTACATTCCTGTAAAACCATCTTCTGAAGCAAGGCTCGATAAGGTTAGAGTTTTGCTGGCTGTAATGATATCGTACGTTTCGGTCTTGACTGCTTCCTTATTTCCAGTTTGGTCAACACTGAAAAACTTTAGAACAGTATCAGATGTGATGTTTATTTTACTGTTATAAACTGTTGAACTCTCAGTAGGAGTAGTTCCGTCCGTTGTAAAATAAGTAGTGGCTAGTTCATTTGCCGCTAATTCAACTGAAACAGAGCCTGAATACGAGCCGCCAGCAGGAGTGGCCGAAGTCACAGGAGGTGTGATATCCGACTGTCCCTCAAAAGTATAGGTTTCTGTTTTTATCGCCTCTTTGTTGCCTGCAGCATCCACACTGAAAAACTTTAAAGTTGTATTCGAACTAATAACTAAGGGAGAAGAGTATTTGGATGAGCCAGTGGAAGGCGTGCTTCCGTCAGTGGTATAGTAGGTTGTTGATGGTTCATTCGCTAATAATTCGACTGTTACCGCTCCTCCATATGTTCCGCCAGGGGGAGTGGCTGCTGTTTGTGGTGCAATACTATCGACTCCCTTCTTTGGGTTGTTTTTGAAGAAATTCCACATGAGTTCACTTGAGTCTGGGCCTTGAGGGTCTGTGTAAGAGCCTGTTGTATCTCCGCCAGACCAAGCATGGCCCATTCCATCTACAATATATTTTTCTACTAGAGTTCTTCCATTAGAGTCATTGTATTTATACTTGGTATAGGACCTTCCCCCGGTTACCGAGCCGTGAATGGTTTCATCAGCGACATCATCGATGTTATTATTATCCATTCCATCGGAAGCTAAATCATTTGTTTGTGCCCATTGGGATGCAACTTGATGACCGTTTATTGGATAAACGGTGTAATCAGAGGTTCCATGAAAAACAATGGTTGGAACTATTCTAGCGTAAGATCCCATGGCTTTATATGCAGCAGTCCCTTGCTGGACAGGATCTGGACCACCGCTTGACATCGCACTCCATGCATTGGTTTCTGTAGTAGCGGCTTTGTATTCCAATCCAGAACTGACACCAACTGCAGCAAAGACATCCGGATAAGCTGCCCCCATAATCACCGACATGGCGGCACCTGCCGAAAGGCCAGCAACAAATACTCTCTCCTCATCTACACTGAAATTTTTTTTGACTTGGTCAGTAATACCCGCAATATGGGCAGGATCTCCGTACCCGCGTGCTTGGTGATCAGGCAGGAACCAGCGCCAGCACTTATTTTGGTTTGCTGAGGATGGTTGATCGGGATAAACAACAATGAATGTTTCTCTTTCAGCAATCGTATTCATTTTTGTGCCGGAAGCAAATTGGTTAGGATCTTGGGTACAGCCATGGAGCATCATTATGACCGGGATAGGGGTTCCGCTTTGGTATCCGCTTGGTACGTAAACTTTATAGCTTTTACTATTATAGCTATAAGTTAGAAACTGCCCTGCCGCATTTGTTTCTTTCGCCATGGGGAACAAGGAAGACAAGATAAGGATAAACAGAACGACCAAGATGTTTACCTGTTTTTTCTCGATACTAAACTTCATTATTATTCCTCCTTTAATTGTTAATTGTCTAAAAGATGAACATCACTTCTAAAGTTCTGCGGCATTTGCATAAAAGATTGGATTAATGATAAGCAGGAAGAGTTACAGTGGAGTTACAGAACAATAGCAATCCAGCCTTTATAAATAATGAATTGGTGTATGGCCAATCCCTGACGTCATAGGACAAAAGTATCTTTTTACTAAACAAGCAAATTAGTAATTTATCAAGGAAAAGTAACGCGGTATAATGAGATGTGCAAGCGTTTTCATAATTTGGTTGAGGAGTGTGCCGAAATTGAGAAAGGTAAAGTTTACTCTTGTTTTAGGTTTATCAATTATTCTGTTGCTATCATCCATTGGAACTATTGAAAGAGCGGGAGCTGCAACTCCAACAAATGGGACATTAATGCAGTATTTCGAATGGTATCTGCCGAATGACGGAGAGCATTGGACTCGCTTGCAAAATGATGCGGCAAACTTAGCAGGCAAAGGTATATCAGCTGTGTGGATACCGCCAGCTTACAAGGGGACCTCACAAAATGATGTCGGTTATGGCGCTTATGATTTATATGATTTGGGTGAGTTTAACCAAAAGGGAACGGTCAGGACCAAGTACGGAACGAAAACACAGCTGAAATCAGCCATTTCAGCACTGCATAGCCAAAATATTAATGTATATGGCGATGTTGTTATGAATCATAAAGGCGGCGCGGATTACACCCAAGCAGTAACGGCTGTCGAGGTAAATCCGAATAACCGTAATAACGAGGTATCTGGTGATTATCAGATAGATGCATGGACAGGATTCAGTTTTCCTGGGAGGGGTAATACATACTCCAGTTTTAAATGGCAGTGGTACCATTTCGATGGAACAGACTGGGACGAAAGAAGAGATTTAAGCCGTGTCTATAAATTCAGAGGAACCGGGAAGGCTTGGGATTGGGAAGTGTCTGGCGAGTGGGGGAATTATGATTATTTGATGTACGCAGACTTGGACTTCAGTCATCCTGATGTTGCAAATGAAATGAAAAATTGGGGCACGTGGTACGCGCGAGAGCTTAACCTTGATGGTTTCCGTTTAGATGCGGTTAAACACATCAAGCATGATTACTTAAGGGACTGGGTTAACCATGTCAGAACACAGACCGGTAAACAGCTTTTTACTGTTGCTGAATACTGGCAAAATGATATTAACGCGCTGAATAACTACCTTGCGAAAACAAATTATAATCATTCCGTGTTTGATGCTCCGCTCCATTATAATTTTCATTATGCTTCAAACAGTAATGGCAATTATGATATGAGAAACATCTTGAACGGCACAGTTGTTGCCCAGCACCCTACGCTCGCAGTAACACTTGTCGAAAACCACGATTCACAGCCAGGGCAGTCACTTGAATCAGTGGTCAGTACATGGTTCAAGCCGCTGGCATATGCATTTATTTTAACCAGGGAACAAGGTTATCCTTCGGTTTTCTATGGTGATTATTACGGGACTAAAGGGAATAGCGGCTACGAAATTCCTTCATTAAAGACTAAGATTGATCCGATTCTAACTGCACGAAAAAATTATGCTTATGGAGTACAGCATGATTATTTTGACCATTGGGATATTATTGGCTGGACAAGAGAAGGTGAAGGAACGCGGGCGAATTCAGGTCTGGCAACATTGATAACCGATGGTCCTGGTGGTTCTAAGTGGATGAATGTAGGGAAACAGAATGCCGGCGAAGTATGGTATGACATTACAGGTAACCGTACGAACACCGTAACCATAAATAGTGACGGATGGGGTCAGTTTTATGTAAATGGAGGATCAGTTTCGGTTTATGTTCAGAAATAGAAGAACTAGTAAAACGGCATTCCAGTCGGATTGCCGTTTTTATCTAAAAAATCCTGTATTAGTTCAGCTAAGTAATAGGATTCCCCTATTCTGACAGTGAATAATATAGAAAAATATATCCGAGTTGTCCATTAGGTTTCACAGTAGCTATTTAAATGTCTTAAATTTTTGAAATCCCCTTATTCCAAATTCTCATTTCTAGATGATTAATAGTAGGGTATATGTATATGCGAGAACTCAATGGATTTAATCCACAGAACAATCCTCAATACATCACATAAACAAAATTTCCCTTTTATTTATACCGGGGACTGTGCTATTATTTAGAAATGCGAAATAACATTGAAAATCTTCTTCTGCAGAAGATTTTTTTCTTTTTTAACAATCAATAATGAAAAAGTAGAGAAAAGAACAGAATCATTAGTGAACAGCTCTATTAATAAAGGGGAGGATATTTTTGTCAAAACTTAAAGAGCCATTATGGACCTCTTCATTCATAAAGCTGATGGTCGGGAATCTGTTTGTATTTATGTCCTTTCAGATGCTGATTCCGACTTTGCCACCCTATATAAAGTCAATTGGTGCGAATGGGACCGAGATTGGTCTTGTTACCGCCCTTTTCTCCATTGGGGCTGTGTTGAGCAGGCCATTCATCGGATTCATGCTTGAATACAAACACCGGAGACCGCTTGTTTTGATTGGTGCAGTGCTGCTGCTCTTGATTACATTCCTGTATCCGCTGTCGCAGGTAGTCGTCATTTTCCTGGCGATCAGGCTGTTGCATGGGCTTGCCTGGGGATGGTCTACGACTGTCAATGGCACGGCTGCCGTTGATGTAATCCCCAACTCGCGGCTAGGAGAAGGAATGGGTTATTACGGACTGTCCATCACAATTGGGATGATCATTGCTCCGAGTCTTGGGATATTCTTATTTCAGGTTACGACGTTCGAAAATCTGGTGTACATCTCGGGTGCGCTTGGCGTCATTTCCCTGATCTTGCTCGGAACCGTCAATTATCAAACACCTGAACAGGTTATCAATACAAAAAAGGAAGATTTAAAATTCTCCTATCTTGGCTCACTTATTGAAAAGTCGGGGTGGTTCCCGGCAATGCTGACTTTGCTCATTAATCTCGGGTATGGGACAATCGTCACCTTCATCGTTATTTTCGGAGAGGAACGAGGAATTGATCAAATCTTTCTGTTTTACCTTTGCAATGCCATTCTAGCTTCATTGTCACGTCCGGTAGCAGGGAAATGGTTTGACCAGAAAGGTCCTGCCGGGCTTGTTATTTTAACGATCACCATCACCATTGCTGGTATGTGGGTGCTTTCGTTCGCTCACTCTAATATGATGATTGCAATTGCCGGCGTTTTGTTCGGGATTGGATTCGGATCATTGATCCCAACCCTGCAATCATGGACGTTATCGATGACACCAGCAAACAGGCGTGGGGTGGCAAATGGAATGTTCTTCTCATCAATCGACCTTGGGATTGGATTGAGCGGTTTGATTTTCGGAGTTTTTGCGCAGTATGTAGAACTTGGGACATTGTTCCAGATTTCAAGTGGTTTCATCGTACTTGCACTAATCCTCACGATTATGAAAGGCAAACAAAAAGGGGAAGTACGACTTCCAAAGAAGGCAGTTTCCTAAGGCAAAAGCTAGCCGTTTCATGGCTGGCTTTTTCTATGGTTGCTAATATGCTCTCTTTTGATTTAAACTGATAAAGAAATTTACACAGTACGGATTGGTATGTGAGGATGATTATGGATAATCAGGATCAAACATTTGAAGTGATGCGGGCCTGTCTGCTGGCCGGCAAAATCATGCTCCAGAGCGGCGCCGAAACATATCGGGTCGAGGACACGATGTCCAGAATGGCTTCTGCGCTCGGCATTGACAAGACACACAGTTATGTTACGCCGACTGGAATCATTTTTTCTGTAGAAGGTATAGGACCAGAACGGACTAAACTTGTACGAATCTCCGACCGGACAACTGATCTGAGAAAAGTGGCGATGGTCAACAGTGTCTCGCGCAAAATCAGCAGCGGTGAGGTTGGACTTGCGGAGGCATGCAGGCTTTTGGTGGAGATTGAGGAAGCAAATCTAACCTACTCATTTATGATTCAACTCATTGCAGCTGCAATTGCGAGCGGCTGTTTTACCATCATGTTCCTGGGCAGCTGGCTTGATTTCCTGCCTTCAATGGCCGCAGGGGGAATCGGTTTCTTCCTGGTCGTTTATTTTCACCGGATTGTGCCAGTAAAGTTTTTCGCTGAATTCCTGTCATCCTTTATGATTGGTATGATTTCGTTTTTCTTTGTAAAACTTGGATTAGGACAGGAACTGGATAAAATTATTATCGGCTCAGTTATGCCGCTTGTTCCTGGCTTGCTGATCACGAATGCGGTCAGGGATCTGATGGCAGGCCATTTGGTCTCAGGATTGTCAAAGGGAGCAGAAGCATTGTTGACCGCGTTTGCGATTGGTTCTGGCATAGCGGCAATTTTATCTTTCTTGTAGTCAGGAGAAAAAACGATGGTTTATATAGAACAGTTAATTACAAGTTTTATTGCATCGGCAGCGTTTGGAATCATTTTTAACGCACCCAGGGAATCACTGGTCAAATGCGGAATTTCCGGGATGGTGGGCTGGATTGTTTATTTTGCCCTGGATACAAATGGGGTCGGGACGATTTTTGCCACATTGATAGCTTCCTTCCTGATTGCGGTTGTCAGCCAGGTGTTCGCGAAGGCATACAGGACGCCAATTATCATATTTAGTGTCGCTGGAATTATTCCATTGGTTCCGGGCGGATTGGCGTATGATGCGATGAGAAACTTTGTGGAGAACGACTACAGCATTGCCCTTTCGTTAGCTGCGAAAGCGTCGATGATATCGGGCGCCATCGCTGTCGGACTTGTTTTTTCTGAAGTAATCAACCAGGTGATTAGAAGATCAAGCCTTGGGCCGGTAAAATAATCATTAAGAAGACTCGCATTGGATGTGAGTCTTTTTTATTTGCCAAAAAAGGGATTCATTAGTTTGTGGAGAATTGATAGTTAAAAAGATTGAAAAAAAAGGGATGGGGACATGGAAATTCTTTTAATCAGGCATGGTGAGTCAGAAGGGGATATCCTTCAGGTTCAAGAAGGCCGGGCGGATTTGCTTCTGACGGACCGGGGCCGCCGACAGGCAAGGGAAATGGCAAAAGTCGTAAAGGAAAAATATATGCCGGAAGTGATCTGGTCCAGCACATTGAAGCGTGCAAGGGAAACGGCAGAAATCCTGAGCGGTGAAACAGGTGTCGCTGTGATTGAAGATGACGGAATAAGAGAATTCAATAATGGAGTTTTGGCAGGCTTGCCCTATGCAGAAGCGAAGGTGCGTTATCCAGAGCCAGAGGGCGGGCGAAAGCCGCATGAACCAATCGAGGATGGAGAATCCGAGCTCGAATTCCGCTTCCGTGCCCAAACAGTATTTTCAAAGATTCTAACAGAAAGCGCAGGAAGGAAAAGGATCGCGATTGTCTCGCATGGAGGTATGATTTCCAATCTGCTGAGGGCATTTTTGAATCTGCCAGTAACCAATGATATCTATTTTCCAACCGGAGACACAGGGATCCATTTGCTTAAAATAAAAGAAGGGCAAAAAACAGTCATGTTCCTGAATGATTGCAGCCATCTGGCAAAAGTAGATGCAGAGGAGCTTTCTGTCCAAATTTAATTGACATCGTGGAATTAAAAACAGCCTGAATCCAGCTCAAGACTGGGTTCAGGCTGTTGTTTTACATTTTTACAATCGTCCGCCCACGGTTCTCTCCCTTTAAAATGCTGGAAAGGACGCTAGGCAATTCTTCTAATGATACTTCATTTTTGATAGTCTCAAGCAATTCCTCAGGCTTCAAATCCCCAGCCATTCGCTGCCATAAAAGCTTTCTTGTTTCCATCGGGCAATATACGGAATCTATGCCCAGGAGATTGATGCCCCTTAGGATGAATGGAAAGACAGTTGTCGGGACGTCTGTTCCGCCAGTCAAGCCGCTGACAGCGACCGAACCATTGTACTCCAGCTTGCTTAAGATTGCCGACAAGGTATCGCCTCCAACCGGGTCAACAGCTCCGGCCCATAGCTGCTTGTCCAGTGGCTTAATTTTTTCGCCGACAAGTTCTTCACGGCTGATAATTTCGGCCGCACCGATCTTTTTCAGGTAATCATGTTCCGATTCTTTTCCTGTACTTGCTACAACGTGGTAACCACGCTTAGCGAGCATTGCCACGGCAACACTGCCGACCCCTCCGGTTGCGCCTGTCACCAGCACTTTCCCTTTTTCCGGAGTAAGGCCGTTTTCTTCAAGGCGGTGGACGGACAACGCTGCTGTGAATCCGGCAGTCCCAAAAACCATCGCTTCCTTTAGAGTCAGGCCTTCAGGCAATGGTACAACCCACTCTGCCGGAATTCTGGCATACTCACTGAAACCCCCATAGTGGGAAACCCCTATTTCATAGCTCGTTGCAATTACTTCATCGCCTTCCTTAAAGCGGCTGTCGTCAGAGCGGATTACAGTCCCGGCAAGGTCGATTCCAGGGATGAAAGGGTAAGACCGGACAATCTTGCCATTAGGGATGCTTGCTAGCCCGTCCTTATAATTGACACTTGAATATGCTACCTTGATCAGCACATCTCCATCAGGGAGGTTCTCCTGCGTGATCGTCGTTACCCCTGCTGAAAATCCCTCTTCATTTTTATTCACCATAAAAGCTTTGAAATTCTCCATGACTCCCAACCTTTCTTGGCTTGATAGTTTAAGTATAAGGAAAACACTGTCCATCTTCTAATAACTCAACTTAATGTGGGCAATCAATTTTAACAAGTAGAAAAAAGACTGGATATGACTTTTGTTGCTGACATCCTTGCGGGCGATAAAATACGTTTCCGGACTCATATTTGCCTGTCAGCTTTTCATGACTTCCAAGTATTAATGTAGGGATAAAAAAAGGCGCCCATGAATTATCGTCACTGGTAAAAGCATTAATGTGCAGTTAAATCCAAGCATCCAAAAATTATCATCACATTAGAAGAGTTAATGTAACGATAAACTAAGACATCCATTTATTATCGTCACATAAAAAGAGTTAATGTGCAGATAAACCAAGACATCAGCAAATTATCGTCACTATAACATGCGCATAAATCAAGTCCTTACCAGTCATCGTTCCATAAAAGGCCACAATGTATCCACCTGAGAATTCCAACGAGTAAGGCCGTATCTTCAGGATATTTTACCCCGGATGAGTCTGACAGATTGTTAAGTCCCGCACAAAATTATTACGATTTTGTGTACAGTCAATCTGGTGTGACGGACTTCACATATCTTTTAATCTGGCTCACTTAAGATTTAGGTATGAACAAGGTACACAGTGGAGCTTAGGGTTGAAAACATTATTAAATCAATTTTTCACTATTCACAAAGTGTTTACAATTTCCCCCTATTTTGACTGTTTTTCCATGATAAGATGATTTTTGAAATCGGGAACGATTTACAGGGAGGTAACAAAGTTGTACAAATTCGAGAAATCCTTTTACTCAAAAACAAGCATGTATTCCTTTGTCGTTGTCATTATATTATTTTTCTCAATGTGGTATTCGACCTCGAAGTTTGTCCATATAGATATGGCGCTTCTGGGGTATGCAATCTCGTCAGCGGTGTTTGCCATCGGGCTCACGATCAGAATGAGCTTCTGGATGTGGCGCAAAGCGACGAACAAGGTGGCTAAGCGAAGTGTTGAGAACCTTTTTAATAAAGAACGATTGAAACGCAACACAAAAGCAGTACTCAAAACTTTGATTGATAATATCATCTTGCAAAAATTCATTTTCCAGCGCGGATTATACCGCGGTATCCAGCACTTCATGATTTCATGGGGCTGCATCATTTCATTCGCAATTACCTTCGGACTTACCTTCGGTTGGATGAGATTTGATCTTATCGATTCTGAAACGTACCAGATTATCGTGTTTGATATGCCGACCATCACAATGGCAGCTCACGGGATTTTCGCGGAAATCGTTTATAACGGCCTGAATATCGGTGCAATCATGGTTTTAATCGGAGCGGGGATGGCCCTTTACCGACGCATCACGGACTATGATGTAAAAGTAACTCAGCGATTTGAGTTCGATATTCTCCCATTGATAATTCTTTTGTCAGTAACAGTGACAGGCTTGATCCTAACAATCATGTACACATTCCTTGAGGGATGGATGCACCATTATATGTCGCTGATTCACCAGGTAACAGTTATCATCATGCTCATGTACTTCCCATTCGGAAAACTGTTCCATGTGCCGATCAGGCCGCTGGCTACAGCAGTTCCTATGAGTTATCAAGAGGTGGTCAAAGTGGATACGAAAGAATGTAAAAGCTGCGGACAGCCATACAGCAATGATGACCAGATTGCGGATGTCCAGGCAATATTAAAAAGCCAAAATTTCGATCTCCAGCTTGCGGACGGCTCTTACCTTTCAGATTATTGCACTGGCTGCCGCCGCAGGATGAGAGCATTGAAACAAATGAATCTTGAAGCGCCTAAAGGCAACCCATACGGACCAGTAAGCACCAATAATGGAATTCACTTATCAGGCTTCAGCAAGAAGCGTTCGGAAGAATTTTACGGACTTGACCAGGACTCAAAGGAGGAAAAAGTTGATGAGCCAGTTTCTCGTTAAAGAAGGCGTAAAGAACCAGATTCGCAAAGGTGAAAAGCTAGTCACAACTCATTGCTGCTATTGCGGCATGCAGTGCGGAATGCATATCCGTGTTGATGAAAAAAACAACAAGGTTGTCGGTGTTGAACCTCGTTATGACTGGGTTTTAACAAGAGGGAAGATGTGTCCGAAAGGGGTTACTGCCTACCAGACGGTGGACCATCCGGACCGCATCAAGACTCCTTTGATCAAAAAGAACGGCAAGTTTGTCGAAGCTACATGGGATGAAGCGCTCGACTTGATTGAAAGCAAGTATAAAGGAATCCAGGAAACTTACGGCAAGGATGCGGTCGGCGTATACGGCGGAGTTTCAATGACAAATGAAAAGTGCTACCTCGTTGGTAAGTACGCTCGCGTAGGACTGGGAACTCGTTATATCGACTATAATGGCCGCTATTGCATGAGCTCTGCTGCCGGAGGTTTCAACAAGACTCTTGGAATGGACCGCGGCTCCACTCTTCCTTGGACTGAGCTTGAGCATACCGATACATTTTTCATGGCTGGTTCCAACACAGCAGAATGCCACCCGACAAGTATTCAGTGGTTCTGGAAGGCAAAGGACAAAGGAGCAAAATTCATCGTCGCAGATCCTCGTGAAACAGCAACAGCACGTGTCGCTGACGTGCACCTTGACTTGCTTCCAGGAACAGACGCAGCACTTGCGAACGGTATCATGCACCTTCTGATCAAGCATGATTATGTTGACAATGAATACGTACAGGAACGATGCAACAACTTTGAAGAATTAAAAGAAATGACGGCGAAATTCACGCCTGAATATACATCGAAACTTACAGGTGTGGCAGCTGAGAAAATCATCAAGGCAGCACACATTTTCGGAAAATCACCACGCTCAGTCGTGATGTTCGCACGCGGTGCGGAACAACAGACGTCAGGTGTTGATAATGTTAGCCTGTATACGTCAATGGCGTTATTGAGGGGACAGATTGGCAAATTCGCATCAGGTGTTGCCACTTTCACAGGACAGGGCAACGGCCAGGGCGGACGCGAACACGGACAGAAAGCAGATGCTCTTCCAGGATACCGTAAAATCGCAAATCCTAAGGATGTTGAGCATGTCGCAGGAGTTTGGGGCATCAAGCCAGAAGAAATGCCGAAGGAAGGCGTTTCCGCATACGAAATGTTCCACCTGATGCAGAACAAGACGATCCGCGCATTACACGTCATTTGCTCGAATCCCGTTGTTTCATCACCGAACATTAACTATGTACAGGACTCACTGGAGAAGCTGGATTTCCTTGTCGTAAATGACTTTTTCATGTCAGAAACAGCCGAGCTTGCTGATGTTGTTCTTCCGGCAACAACTTGGGCTGAAGACGAAGGAACAACAACGAACATCGAAGGACGTGTCATCAGGATTCGAAAGGTAGTGGAGCCAATTGGCGAATCGAAGCCTGATTGGGAAATCATGAGTCTGATTGCTGAACGACTAGGTAAAGGAAAGTACTTTGATTACAACGAACCAAGAGAGATCTTTGATGAGCTTCGTCTCGCTTCAAAAGGCGGCAAGGCTGATTACTTCGGTGTAACTTATGAAAAAATCGATGAGCAGGACGGCGTTTTCTGGCCAGCACCTGCAGAAGACCACAAAGGAACTCCATCAGTATTCCAAGAGCGATTTGCGACTGAAGATGGAAGAGCGAATTTGGCAGTCTGCGATTTCAGGGGACCTGCGGAAGTTCAGTCAAAGGAATACCCTCTATGGCTGACAACTGGCCGTGTCGTATTCCATTATCTGTCCGGTAACCAGACAAGACGCGTTGGCTTCCTGATGGAGCAATGCCCTGAGCCTTTCGTAGAAATGCATCCTGAACTGGCAAGCCAGTATCAGGTAGAGAACGGTGAAAGAGTGAAACTTTCAACTCCGCGCGGCGACATGATCGCTCCGGTAAAAATAACAAAAGCAATCCGTAAAGATACAATGTTCGTCCCATACCACTGGGGCAAAAAGCTGGCAGTCAACCAATTGACCAGCCCGGCGCTTGATCCATTCTCAAGAATGCCAGAATTTAAAGTTTGCGCTGTAAAGCTCGAAAAGCTGACAAAATAGGAGGAACGGCTATTATGAATAAAATTATGTACCTGGAATTTGAACGCTGTATAGGATGCCGTGCCTGCCAGGCAGCTTGCCGAGAGTGCGGCGACCATGACGCAAAAGAACGCAATTATGTAGAATATGTTGATTTTACTGAATCCCGACAGACTTTCCCGATGTTGTGCATGCAATGTAAAGATCCTGCATGTGCTCGTGTCTGCCCGGCCAATGCCATCCAGATCACCGATGAAGGTGTCGTACTGTCAGCTATGGAAGAAAAATGTATCGGATGCCGCAACTGTACGTTCGGCTGCCCGTTCGGTATTCCTAAATTCGATTTCGAGAAAAACAAAATGTACAAATGCGATATGTGCTATGACAGAACTCGTCATGATATCGCGCCAATGTGTGCATCTGTATGCCCAAGTGATGCGATTCGCTTCATCGATTTCGATGAAATGCAGCAGCTTCGCAGAAGACGTACCCAGATGAACCTTGTTGAAGGCAAAAAGCCTCAAGAAGGAAACAAATGGGATTATGTGCCTGAATTCTTCGGAGTCTACACAGATTCACAATAATAATTCATAAGAGCCGGCCGGAAGAGAGCGCTAAGTTCATTAGGGCCGGCTCTATTTTTGGATCGATTTCACGATATTGGCGAAAATCTGGTTTTATTGGCGAAAATCTGGTTTTATTGGCGAAGTTCATAGGTTTATTGGCGAAAAAACGATTATATTGGCGAAGTTCACAACTTTATTGGCGAAAATATAATTATATTGGCGAACTGGAAATTCACAAGGTTCTTTTCCAGTTTGGTTTCAACTAACTGAAGATAAGGTAGGGAATAATAACCCATCCAAAAAAAGAGGTGCTTTAAAATGCTAAAAGGAAATGTACTGGCGGTGACAAGCGGAAAAGGCGGAGTTGGTAAGTCTTCGTTATCGGTTAATCTTGCACTCGCGCTGCAAAAGCTTGGCAAGTCAGTTGCCATCATCGATCTTGATATATATGGATTCAGTGTACCGAAAATCCTTAATATAGATTCAAAACCAAAAACATTCAATGGAAAAATCATTCCGGTTGAAGCAAATGGCATTAAAGTTATGTCCATGGGTTTCCTTGTGAAGGATAACGAACCGATTGTCTGGCGCGGCCCGATGCTTGGAAAAATGATTCAGCATTTTACCGAGGATGTACTCTGGGGGGAGATGGATTATTTTATTCTCGATATGCCTCCTGGCACGGGTGATGTCGCCCTTGATATGCACCTGATGATTCCTCAGAGCAAGGAAATCGTCGTGACGACTCCACACAAGGCGGCATCATTCGTTGCGGAACGCGCAGGATCGATGGCGATTAAGAGCAAGCATGAAGTTATCGGTGTGGTTGAGAATATGTCCTATTTCAAGCCTGACGACAGCGAGCAGAAGTATTATATCTTCGGAAAAGGCGGCGGCGAGGAGCTGGCTGCACAGCTTGGCACGGATTTGCTGGGGCAGCTGCCGATCCAGGAAGCGGATGAGGACAGTGAGACCCCTGCGATTGCCACGGAAAATACCCCGCTATTCAAGGAATATCTAAACCTGGCAGAGAGAATTCATGCTAAGTTTTAGCTATAGGAACTGGAGGATTTGGCGATGAGTGATGAAAAAAAGCAAAACCATCATGAAGATGATAAAGATATGATCAAACTGATCGATAACCTGAACAGGAAAGACGATGTCCATCTGAATAGAAGGGCGTTCCTTAAAGCTTCCTTTGGTGCAACGGTTGCAATCGGTCTTGCGACGACTCCGTTTGGAATTTTCACTTTCCTGCGGGATGAAAACGGCGAAGTGAAGAGAGTAGAAGTCACTGATATTAATGACCTGGCAATCGGTGAGTCAAGGAATTTTAACTATCCGACAAAGAATGAGCCAGCTATCCTGGTCAGGACGCCGGACGATAAATTCGTTGCCTACAACAATAAATGTACACACCTGCAATGTCCTGTTTTTTACGAGCATAAGGAAAACGTTCTTCTCTGCCCATGCCACAAAGGCTATTTCAATGTAGACAACGGACAGCCTATGGCGGGACCTCCGCAGCGTGAGCTTCCGAAAATCCTGCTTGAAATCAAGGATGGAAAGGTATTTGCAGTTGGGAGGGAAGTAAGGCATGGATAAAAAAAGAGCAGCATTCTTCTCCATTTTCCTGTTCCTTGCCGTCAATGTATTCTCGCTTTCCAATGCGATTGAGGGTTATTACGGACATGAAGACGAGCGTGTATATGGCGCGGTCATCGTCGCATTGATTTCCACAGTTTTAGCAACGGCCGCCTTCTTTATATGGAAGAAGGCGGAGTATAAAAAGTAACCTGTCGGCGATGATAAAAGGAGAGGTCTTTTCAATCGAGAGGGAGGATTGATATGAAGAATCCTTTTCATCAAGAAAGCAAAAAAGAATCATTAGAAGAAGTATTGGAAAACTCAATTCAAATGGAAGAAGATTTGATGAGGACATACTTAATAACAGCCGAGCGTATCAACGATGATGCTGAACTAAAGGACCGTCTGGAAAACTTCGCGGAAGGCAATGCGAAACGGACGAAGCAGCTCATTGATGAGCTGCAAAAAGAGAAATAGGAAGAGCAGCGGAAGCCCGCTGCTCTTTCTGTTTAACCGAACTGATTTGTCGGCACGATCTTTATATTTTCCCCTTCAAATTTTCTTTCGCCGAATAAGGTGATCAAAGTACAGCTTAAAATACGGAATGGACTTGAAGCTGCTTCGTATTCGGCAAGCAGGCCGGAGCCGAGTTCCTCGCCCTCCGCATTCAATGCCTGGACGTTTTGACCTTCAAGTGTCCTTAGTTTTGCTTTCATAAGGAATGCTTTCCACTCTTCCCAGTTTTTAATCAGGAATGCTTTCTCTCCGTTCTCCAGGTAGCCTAGCTGGCAGCCTTGTTCATCGATGGCAGCTTCATTTCCGTAGCTTATCTCCAGGATGATATCCCGCAAAAATTGGAATTCTTCCAGATCCAGATGCTGGTCAATATGAAATTCCACTTCATGATCCGTACCTTTTACGGTGGCAAGAGTTTTATTGTTCATCAAGACAGAGTGGCCTTTAATATGTTCTGATGCAATTTGGTCGAGGGGGATTCCCATAATTTTTAGTGTCAGCATAGCAATCTCCTTTTTCGATCGTTTAATACCTTTTATTATAATGATTTTGCCCTATCAGCGGTGTGACAAACTTCATTACATGCCCAGAAATAAGAATATTAGTTCGAAGGGTATAGGTGTCCTTATATTTCGACAGGATATGGCAATAAAGTGGATGAATTATTAAAATCATTACATATTTTTCAGGTCTTGTAGCAGAACTGAAAGCTTCCTGAAATCTTGAATGAAAAATAGTTTGATAGAATACAATGATAAGGTTTGAGGGTAAGCAGCAGAAGGGAAAAAGAATAGTTAACTAAACTAATTTTTCATGCCTGAAGGAGTCTGAAGGCTCTTTTTTTGGATTGATATTATTAAAGGTCGGAGGAAAGTCATGACATTTGAAGAGCAATTAATCAAAAAGTCGTATTTTGAAACCTATGTGGATTCTGGCAACCGGACACATCCAGTCCAGGTGCTTGGGGAGCTTTACCTTGCTGAACAAAAGAATGATATGCCTGATTTATCATATATCCGCTTTGCGCAGGGTGAGGTTTATTTTCACCATAAGGATTATGAAGCAGCAATCTTTAAGTGGGAAAATATTACGAATGGACTGGAGGCCTGGGCAAAAAAGAACATGGGGGATGCATTCCTCGAGCTTGGCCTGCTGACATCTGCGGAAGATCTCTATCTTTCGATTGAAACTGAAAGCAGTGTCCTGAAAATCGAGAGTGGCCTGCAGCTGTTATCACTTTACATAGAGCAGGGAAAGCTCGAAAAAGCTGTAGCGGTCATCAAGAAAACAGTCGCGCTCGATCCGGATTACCCTGGTGTGACAGAAATAGCCCGTTCCTTCTTTGAGGAGCAAAATGACTGGGAAAATGCGGTCGAGCTTGCTGTCAATGAAGGGATCAGGACAGGGTCGCCAAAATGGTTTGATGTTTTGAACCAGTATGTGGAACAAGGATATACCGCCAAGTTTTCACCAGGATATTTTAACGAGGCATTATCTGTCTTATTCCAGGTCGACAGAAGCCGGTTTGAACAACTGGCCGTTACCCTGTGGCAAAGCTTTAGGAACCAGAGCACTTACATGACGTGGTTAAGGGATTTCAATCAATTATTCAGCGGGATGGACGGAAACAGGATAGATGGCTGGACCGAGCTTTCAGCAGTCTATCAGGAAAGCTATTTCGATTTGATAAATGGGGACCGGCTGATCAAGGAAATCTCGCCGCTGATTCCTGAACTGCTGACGAACTGGCTGAAAATAACCAGTCCGGTGAACAGCCTTGTTGCAGCATCATCCATCATTGCCTGGAACGAAGTGTTCCCGGGAACAATTACGTCTTCGGCAATCCACGACGCTGAGACATTAGTACTGAACTCTCAGGAATACCAAGATGGCTACAGGGATAGCTTGGAATTATTCCAGACAATCATCAAATGGGCTGAGGACCATGAGATTCAAGTCGGAAACAAGATTAAATGGATGGTCCAGGAGCTTCATGAATCGAATGTCCATAATATGCTGGTCGCCGGCGTATCGGGTAATGGGAAGTCTTCCTTTGTGAATACGGTTGTCGGCGAGGAATTGCTTACTGCGCCGACTGCAGCTGTCATTCGTTTCATGAATCATGAAAATCCAGAGGCCCATGAGATTACGGATACAGAAGTCCGCCAAATCACAGATATTGAGGACTTCCAGGAGTCAGCAGGAGTAAGCCGCAAAAATCATAAGCATGAAACCATTATTGACTTCAAGGCAGACTTCCCATTCTTGCGGGAGCATGAGCTGGCACTGATCGATACACCAGGCGTCAACCGAAATAACTATGAAAAGCACCCGCTCTATAATTACTTGAGGTTTGCTGACAGCTTGCTATTCGTTCTCAATGCAAATGATCCTTTTACGGAAAAGGAAAGGGAAATCCTTGCGAAAATATCAGAGTACTTCCCTGATCTGCCGATTCACTTCCTGCTGAATAAAATTGACGTGATATACAGCCGTCAGGAGGCAACGGAAGTTTTCGACCAGACATGGGCCGAAATCAGTCAATTCTATCCGGATGCGAAAATGTTCGCATTCTCATCCAATTATGATACTGGGCAGCAGCTTAAGGACTTTTCGAATTTTATCAAAGCAAACAGAAGTCCATTGAATATCGAGCAGGAACGCACTGCAAAACTCCAATTCTTCGTCAGAAGAGCCATTACTTATCTGCTTGATAAAAGGGTAGAAATCGAAAATAACCATATGGAGTCAATCAACTGGAATGAGGAAATGGTGAGCAAGCTGAATGGCGCCATCAACCAGCTTGGTGACATTGAAGATGAGAAGTCCCGCTCCATCCAGAAATCATTCCGTAAAATCAAAGATGAAACCCGTGCGGAAATCATCGAGAAGGTTCCGGAGTTGCTGCGGAGCTGCTCAGAACTGGTAACGGAAGATAGTGATTTTGGGAAGATTCATTCGGAAATGGACGAAGAAATGAACAACCGAATTGAAGAATATCTCAACAAAACCTTACTGCCAAAGTTCCATGCCGACTTGCATGAGTGGATTCAGTTTTCAAAGGAAGAGTTCGACCAGAGCCAGAACTATCTGAATGAAATGGCGGATAGTTTTAATTCCTTGTATGGTGAAGAACGAATCAGCCTCGACTGCGATTTCAAGGTGCTTGATGACTGGCGCCGTGATGCAGACCGAATGACCAATGGAGTGCACTATGAGAAGGTCAACATCATGAACCGCTCTACCCCACAGCAATTTTTCCTGAAGAGCGCCGGAAAGCTGCTTGGAGTGCTGCCGCAAAACAATACAATGCTTTATAACAGATATAAAACCTATCTCGAGTCAGAGGATTATTATGAAATTGGCGTAGCCATCGCAAAGAAGTTCCTGCAGCAATTCGAGATTTTTGAAAAATCGATTGAACGCGATGTAAATCTGTTCTTCAAACAGCCATTCAACGTCCTTGAAGAATCAGTAGAGGATGCTAAGACCGAAATAGAGCACGGAAAGAATGAATTGGAAAAACTGAGAATCAACCCGGAACTGTACCGAGATCCATTGACGCTTTATGAAGTAAAACTTCGCCAGTACGAATGGATGACCGCAGCCGGCCAAGGATGATTGTAAAAAGGAGATTCCCGGGCATTGGGAATCTCCTTTTACAAGATTGAATTGTCTAGCTTGATCGTTTGCGCTTTTCTCAGTATAAAATTAAATTTTCATAATAATATTGACAATATGAGTATGGGAGTTTAAAGTAAAGCTTATCAATTTGCCTGATTAACTTAATAAAGAATTTCTCTTATCAAGAGTGGCAGAGGGACTGGCCCTGTGACGCCCGGCAACCGTTCTATTATGAATTGGTGCTAAATCCTGCAAAACAATTTTGTTTTGAAAGATAAGAGAGGAATCTAACCTTTTCATTTTGCGTTCGAAACCTCTCTTTTCTGGAGAGGTTTTTTTATTTGTGTTAGCGGAGCGGATAAACCAAAGGGGGAAATACAGATGAAAAGAGTTGGATTCAAAAAAATATTATTAACGGCAGCGGCTTCGGCATTGCTGCTGACAGGCTGTGGCGGCGGTGAAACGAAGACTGCCAGCGGTCCTGTTGAAGGAGTACCAGAGCGATTTGCCAAAGGCGAGGAAGTTAAAATTAAAGTAATCCGCAAGATTGGCGGAGATGATCATACAGCGCAATTTTTAGCGGGTGCAAAGGCAGAAGGGGAAGCGCTTGGTTTCAAGGTTGACGTTTTCACGGCTAACGGAGACACAGCCAAATTCCATGATGCCATCAACCAGGGGCTGCAGCAGGACTATGATGGATTCATTATCTCACATGGCGATGATGCCGCAACGGTAGAAGATGTGAAGAAATTAGCTGAAAAGGGCAAGAGTGTTGTGACATTCGATTCCAACCCTGACCTTGCCCAGGTAGAAGGAGTCACACTCACTTCCCAGGATGATGAAGCCCTGGCAACCCAGGCGCTCGACCAGTTAGTAAAGGACCAAAATGGAGAGGCGAATATCGTTTATCTTTGGGTCGATGGATTCCCGCCAATGGTAAGAAGAAATAAAGTTTACCAGGAAACCTTGAAGGCAAATCCGGGAATCAAAGAGGTTGAGAGATTCGGAGTTGCCGCAGCAGATACAAGCGTCCAGACACAGAATGCGGTTGCAGCGATGCTGAACAAGCATCCAAAAGGAGAAATTGACGCGATTTTCGCGACATGGGATGCGTTTGCGATTGGCGCAGCACGTGCGATTAAGGAAGCTGGCCGAGATGAAATCAAAATTTATGGAATCGACGTTTCCAATGCTGACCTCCAGGAAATCCAGGGAAAAGGCAGCCCGTGGAAGTACACAGCAGCGGTGGATCCCAAGCTGATCGGTGAAGTGAATATGAGATTGCTAGCTAAGAAGCTCGCCGGCGAAGAAACGCCAGCTACCTACGACTTGGAAGCTTCACTGATCTCCCAGGAAGAGCTTCAGAAGTCAAAAAATCCGGTCAACATGGCTAGTCTTGCTGAAATCATCGATGGCTGGGGCAAATCAGATGCGTTTTTAGAAGATTGGATGGAAAAATTGAAGGAGCACTATAAGAAATAACGATTGAACTGGCTTGCTAATCAATTTTATAGCGGAAAATTGTTTTTATAGCGAATTTCTCGTTTTTATAGCGAACTGGAAATTCTGCACGATTTTTTCCAGTTAAGAGAAACAAAGCAGACACTCTCAAACTAAAGAGGGTGTCTGCTTTGCAGATTGATAGGAAAAGGAGGAACCGGGATGACAGCCAAGAAACTTCAAATGAAGAACATCACGATTGAGTTTCCGGGAGTTCGTGCGCTGAACGCTGTGCAATTCAGCATAGAAACGGGCAGGATTCACGCGCTGATCGGAGCGAATGGAGCGGGAAAATCGACATTGATGAAGGTGCTTTCCGGAGCACATGACCATTACACCGGGGACATCCACCTGGATGGGGAAAAGGTCCAAATCAGGACACCTGCTGATGCACAGAAACTCGGGATCCAGACAGTTTACCAGGAAGTTGATACAGCCATCATCCCGTCGCTGACTGTTGCAGAAAATATCATGCTGAATCAAACAGTGCAGTCAAAGGGAAATAAGCACTGGATGAATTGGAAGCAGCTATTCAAGGAGGCAGAAGATATTCTTTTTGGCATGAATCTGAAGATTCCTGTTAAAAAGTTAGCGGGTGAACTGACGCTTGCCGAAAAGCAGCTTGTCCTGATTGCCCGGGCAATTTCAAGCGATTGTACCTATCTGATTCTCGATGAACCAACAGCTCCTCTGAGCCACACAGAAACATCAGAATTGTTCCGGATCACTCGGGATCTGGCCAAAAGAAATGTAGGCATCATCTTTATCTCTCATCGGATGCCGGAAATCTTTGAATTATGTGATGAGCTTACCGTCATGAGAAATGGCGAGTTTATTGTGAAAAAGGAAATCCCTGATGTGGATATTCACCAGGTGATTGAATATATGCTCGGCCGGAGGCTGGAGGATCAATTTCCAGAGAGGTCAAAAAACTCGATTGGCAATCCTCTTTTGACAGTGGCAGGCCTGACAGATGGAGACAAAGTGAAAAATACTTCATTCCATGTAAAAGCAGGAGAGATTGTCGGGATAGCCGGTCTGGTTGGAGCTGGCAAAACGGAACTATGCAAAGCGCTTTTTGGAGCATCACCAACCGTCCATGGGACAGTGCTCCTTAATGGAAAAGAACTGAAGCTGACGAGTCCGCATGCAGCGGTAAAAAGCGGTCTGGCTTTGGTGCCTGAAGAAAGGCGTAAGGAAGGAGTTCTCGTAGCTGAATCTGTCACATCGAATCTTACGGCAGTCAGCCTGAAAAAATTCTCTGGATTTTTAAGCTTTATCGACCGGCGTGCTGAAAAGGAAACAGCGCTGGAATATATAAAAGCCCTTGGCATTAAAACACCATCGGATACAGCCAAAGTTGAGAATCTCTCAGGCGGCAATCAGCAGAAGGTGGCAATAGGCAGATGGCTGCTGACTGATGCAGATGTGTATATTTTTGATGAGCCTACCAAGGGTGTGGATGTTGGCGCAAAAAGAGATATTTTTGAGCTGATTGCCAGGCTGGCAGAACAGGGCAAAGCCATTATTTATGCTTCCTCAGAACTGTCAGAAATCGTCGGCATCACGGACCGCGTATACGTCCTGTACGATGGAGAACCTGTCAAGGAACTTGAAACAGCCGAAACATCAGAAGAAGAACTATTATTTTACTCAACAGGAGGCAGATAGGATGGAAGCCAAACTCCCATTGAAGCAGGAAACGCCGCCGAAGAAAACTTTTGAGTTGTTCCAGTTCCTTTACAAGTATGGAACGATTTTGACGATTTTTGTGCTCATCGCCATCTTCGCGGCAGCAAATCCAACTTTTATCAACGGCGACAATGTCATCAATATTTTAAGGTCCATTTCGATTGTGACCATCATCGCAATCGGCATCACCATCTCGCTGACTGTTGATGGCTTCGATTTATCAGTCGGTTCAGTTGCATCATTATCCAATGCGATTGTCATTTCCATGTTCGTCTGGTTTTCGCAGAACACCTTGATTGCGGTTTTATCCGCAATTGCCGCAGCATTGATTGTTGGAGCACTCAACTCGCTGATGATCGTCAAGCTGAAGATTCCGGACATGCTGATGACACTGGCAATGATGTTCATCATCCAGGGAACGGCGCAGACCTATACGAAGGGTGCGACTGTCTCTGAGAATATGATCATGCCTGATGGAAGTTTTTCAACAGGAACAATCAGTTCATTTTTCGCTAAAATAGGGCAGGTTCCGTGGATTATCCTGATTATGGCTGTTGCGGTGCTCATCGTCCATATTTTTCTGACCTACACCAAGCATGGGCGCTATATGTATGTAATCGGAGGGAACAAAGAAGCGGCCAGGCTTTCTGGAATTCCTGTGAACCGTTATAAAACGGCTGCCTATCTGCTTTCAGCGCTATTCGCAGCAATCGGCGGAATTGTTTTGGCCTCACGAGTCATGACCGCGGAAATCAATGCAGGTTCGCCTTATTTAATGGATGCAGTCGCAGCTGCCTTCATCGGATTTTCCGTCCTCGGAGCTGGCAAGCCCAACGCATTCGGGACCTTTATCGGAGCGGTGCTGATCGGCATTCTCCAAAACGGCCTCGTGATGATGTCCGTCCCGTACTATGCAATGGATATCGTAAAGGGAACGGTGCTGGCATTTGCTCTTGGTATTACCTACTATAAGCAGAACCATTGATAACAGTGTGCATTACACCGAAAAGCCGGATTTGGAATTATCCTAAATCCGGCTTTACTATTGATTATCGCTTTTCTTCAAAAAACGGCTGATTTGCGTAATAATACATCCAGCCCATCATAATTCCGCCGCCAATCAGATTTCCAATCGTGACCGGAATCAGATTGTGGATCACCCCTGCAAAAGTAACAGACTGCCGGTCCTCCAGTACCATGCTGATTGCAAAGGTACACATATTGGCAATGCTGTGTTCGTATCCGGATATGAAAAAGCAGTAGACGAAAAAGACCATGGCGAACATTTTTGCTCCGTCGCCCTTCATTGCCATCGGCAGGAAGAACGCCAGACAAACAAGCCAGTTACAGAGGATTCCCCGGAAAAACAGCTCAATGGTTGGTGCTGTTGTCTTTTTTTCAGCCACACTTAACAAAAATCCGTTTACGGAATGGTCATCAAATAAACCCGTTGTATAAATCAAAAAGGCAAAAGCAGCTGCTCCGATAATATTGCCGATATAGCTGTAAATCCACATCTTTCCGACATTAAGCCAGGCCATCTTCTTTCTCAGAGCGGCAAACGTATAGTAAAAGGTATTCCCGGTAAACAAGTCTCCTCCACCATAGGCAATGAGAATGATCGCGGCACCAAAGGTAATGGCTGCTATCGGGTAGGCAAAGGGGGAGTGTTCAACATAAAAGGGATTCCCTGTTTTGAATGCGACAATCACTCCAAATCCTATGAACATCGAAGCGAGGGCAGCCCTTGCAAGATAGCGGATTTTGCTCTGTTTAAATATCATTTGCTTTTTTAAGGCCAGTTTCTCAACCTCTTGTAATGCTTGTACCTCCAAACTAAAACCACCCGTCGTCAGTATGTAATAAGAGTATTCTGCCTCAATGGGGCTCTCCTATGTAAATACTTCCCTGAGTTGAGGGAGGAAAAACAGCCAAGCTTTGTTTGTCATCAATTATTAGGCATAAAAATAGACTGAATCTCGGCCGATTCAGTCTTTTCCATGTTAAAAAGAATCTCTTACGAACTGTGGATTCCGCTGCATTGACGAAAACAGCACGATGCCGCTTATGAGCAGGAGGGCACTGGTGAGGACAAATACGGATGTAAAGCCAAAATAGCCGGCAAGGAATCCTCCGAGCACAGGCCCTATGATGTTCCCAAAGAAACGGAGACTGGTGTTATATCCAAGTACTTCGCCCTGCATCGCCACTGGAGCTTCCTGCCTGATGTAGGCAACCCTGACAGGAATGATGCCTCCAATCGTAATTCCCAGCAGGAATCGTATCAGGACGAGCTGCCAGATATTCGTGACAAAACCGCCTGGCAGATAAATGATTGCCGACAGAAACAGGAGAATGACAAGTATTTTTATATAGCCCACCTTGTCTGCGATCTGGCCCCATTTCCGTGCCATTAACAGATTGCCGAGGCCTGCAGCGGAAAAGGCGATCCCTGAATAGAAAGCCAGATTTACATGTCCGTGCAGCTCGCCTACATATAAGGAAAGAATAGGCTGGATGCTGAAATGGGCAATCTGGACGAGCATGGACATGAGCAGGACATTTACCATGATTGGATTTCTGAAAATATGCTGAAGCACTTCTTTACGGCTGTAATTTGTTTTGCTGCCCTTCTTAATATCAATTCTGTATTCCAGTACCATGAACACGAGGAGGCCGGACAGGATGATAAAAGCCGACGTTGATTGAAAGGTTGCTGCATAGCCTAAAGAGTCAGCAAGGACACCGCCAATCATTGGTCCAAGCAATGATCCCGTAATACTGCCTGTCTGCAGGGTACCCAATACTTTTCCAGCCTGTTCTTTTGGCGTCTGTGTAGAAACTAGTGCCTGGGACACTGGAATAAAGCCTGAAAACAAGCCCATGAACATTCTAAGTAAAAATAATTCCCAAACCGATGAGGCCAGGCCTAGCAGAAAAACGGATAATCCCATCCCAAAGGCCATGAAAATAAGGATCCTTTTGCGGCCGAATCGGTCTCCAAGCCTTCCGACGATGGGCGAAAAAATAAAAGCTGTTACGAAAGTAATGCTGAATGTGATGCCCGACCAGTTCTGGACATATCTCTCCGAAAAGTCACCAAACGATTCAATGTACAATGAAAGAAAAGGCATTACCATTGTCATACTGCCTGCGATAAAGAAATTCGCGAACCACATGATCATCAAGTTGCGCTTTGCCTTTTGCTGCTGGGTCATTCCATTAACACTTCTTTCTCAGCACGAATATTTCGCTTTTCTAAATATTATAGCAAATTTTTGCTCGATTGAAAACCAACCGAGCAAGCTTAGAGTGGTTTATTCTAGTGCCACTCAAGCAATTCTATTCTGTTTCCAAATGGATCATTCACATAGATCCTATTTGCTCCAGGCAGCTTGTCGTCCTTGAGGTATTTAACCCCAGCAGCTGACAGATGCTCCTTCAGTGCTTCAATATTTTCCACTTCAAAAGCTGGATGTGCTTTCTTTGCTGGAACAAAATCTTTCTCTATCCCGACATGGATTTGGCAAGAGCCGAATTGAAACCAGGCACCGCCGCGTTTTTTTAGTTCATCAGGCTTTTCGATTTCCTCAAAACCTAATATCTCACCAAAAAACTTCCTTGCCTGCTCTTCAGTACCACTCGGAGCTGCTAGCTGAACATGGTCGATTGCTTTAAATTTAAAAGTCATTATAATCCCTCCCCCTTTTTATTTTAATTCCATAGGAAAGATTAGGAAATAACAGGTTATAAATTAAAAGCAATAAGTTTTTCTTATCCTTAATTGCTGTAATACAAGCCTGACCGCCAACATATAAATTTAGTAAAGTTTTGTACGTATTTACAAGAGGGGGCATTTTCAATGAAAAAAAGATACTTTGCCATGGTCATGCTGGCAATGTTAACGCTTGTTGTGTCAGCATGCGGCACAAGCAAAACAAGCGAAACGGAGGAAACGAACGGAACTGTGAAAAAGGAGCTCAGAGTGGTAACGGATGCAGCTTATGCGCCATTCGAATATATGGAAGGCGATAAGATTGTCGGATTTGATGTGGATTTCCTGAAGGCGGCTGCAAAAGAAGCTGGTTATGAGCTGAAGTTCGATCATGTTGGCTGGGATCCGATTTTCGTTGAGATTGGCAGCAACCGTGCTGATCTGGCAGTATCCTCAATTTCAATCAATGACGAGCGCAAGCAGACATACGACTTTTCATTGCCGTATTTCCTTTCCACTAATAAAATCCTTGTCCGAGAAGACAGCGACATCAAAGATGCCGATGACCTTAAAGGCAAAGTAGTGGCAGTCCAGAACGGCACAACCGGGCAGGAAGCAATGGATAAACTGCTTGGCAAAAACAATAAAGATATCAAGAAATTTGATAACAACAACCTGGCCATCATGGAAATGCTTTCCGGCGGCGCCGATGCCGTAGTGGCGGATAATGGAGTGGTTGAAGTCTACGCGAAGAACAATCCGGATGAAAAACTCAAGGTCATCGAAGACATCGGCAGCTTCGAAGCAGAATATTACGGTATCCTTTTTCCGAAAGGGACCGAGCTGAAAGCGGACTTTGACAAAGCCATCAAGAAAATCGTCGAGAATGGCACCTATGAAAAAATCTATCAGGAATGGTTCGGCCAAAAACCGAACATCGAAATGCTGAAGGCTGAACAGGATAAAGCATCAAAGTAAAACACAAAATCAATTAAAC
The DNA here is from genome assembly GCF_900166585.1 of Mesobacillus jeotgali. Classification (NCBI taxonomy): domain Bacteria; kingdom Bacillati; phylum Bacillota; class Bacilli; order Caryophanales; family Bacillaceae; genus Mesobacillus; species Mesobacillus jeotgali. Next base: position 740,561 of record NZ_FVZC01000007.1, read on the forward strand.
TGCTAAGATGCGTAACACTTAAAACAGCGTTACGCATCTTTTTGTAAGGCAGGTTGGGACAGCCTGAGAAAAATCCGTTCCAAAACATGAGGCTAGGGGGGCAAGCTATGAATTTTCGTTTTGATATTATTTTCGAATACTCTCCTTATCTGCTAAAAGGGACACTGTTGACCATTGGGCTCTCATTGGCAGGAATTTTAATTGGGACGATTCTCGGGTTGTTCATTGGACTGGGGAAGATGCAGCGCAGGAAACTGCTTTCGTGGCCTTTTGTCTGGTATATCACTTTCTTTCGCGGTACTCCGCTATTTGTACAGATCCTGCTGATACATTTCGGAGTAGTCCCTATGTTTTTAGGGGAAACAAACGGGATTGCCGCGACGATTATCGCCCTTTCGCTGAATGCTGCGGCATATATCGCCGAGATTTTCCGTGCCGGCATCCAATCAATCGACCGCGGACAAATGGAAGCTGCACGCTCGCTTGGTATGACTCACGTACAGGCAATGAGGTATGTCATTCTGCCCCAGGCATTCAAACGGATGATTCCCCCCCTTGGAAATGAATTCATCGTATTGATTAAGGAATCTTCACTGGCGGCAATTGTGGCAACACCTGAAATCATGTATTGGGGAAGAGCGATGGCAGGACAATATTATAGGGTTTGGGAACCGTATCTCACCGCAGCAGTAATTTATCTCATCCTGACACTTTCCCTTAGCTTTTTATTAAATCTCCTTGAAAGAAGGCTGAAAACGGAATGATTACAGTTACTGATTTGGAAAAATCATTTGGCAGCCACCAGGTGTTGAAAGGGATAAATGTGACGGTCCAGCCTCAGGAGGTAGTTGTAGTCATTGGACCATCTGGTTCGGGAAAATCTACCTTCCTCCGCTGTATTAATTTGCTCGAAACCATCACTGGGGGACAAGTGCTGATTGAAGGGGCCGATATTACAGGCAAGGGAACCAATATCAACAAGGTTCGTGAGGAGGTCGGGATGGTGTTCCAGCATTTTAATCTGTTTCCGCATAAGACGGTAATCGAGAATATCATGCTGGCACCACGCAAGGTGCGTGGAGTTTCAGAAGAGCAAGCACGTTCCAAAGGAATAGAGCTGCTGAATAAAGTGGGACTTGGCGAAAAAGCCGATGCATATCCAGACTCACTATCAGGAGGGCAAAAGCAGCGTGTGGCCATCGCCCGGGCGCTTGCCATGGAACCGAAAATCATGCTCTTCGATGAACCCACCTCAGCTCTCGACCCTGAAATGGTCGGAGAAGTCCTCGAAGTCATTAAGCAGCTGGCAAGGGAAGGAATGACAATGGTTGTCGTGACCCATGAAATGGGGTTCGCAAGGGAAGTCGGTGATAGAGTCATCTTCATGGACGGCGGACAGATCATAGAAGAGAACCAGCCTATGGAAATCTTCGAAAACCCTCAGCATGACCGGACGAAGGCATTTCTGAGCAAGGTCTTGTAATTCAATTAGTTAATAGATAGATAAACTAAATCATGTAAAAAAGCCTGCATCGTCATGATGCAGGCTTTTGGCGTTATAATCAGCAGCAACGCGAAACTTTTCCGCCTTTTCCGCTGTATCTTGCCTCCTGTGCTTCACAGAAGAACTCTTTTCTGGATTTCACAGGTTCATCCGGATGATGGAGGGCCATGTGGTCAACATATTTTTCGTAGCTTGGCACTCCTACCAGAAGGCTGATAAATTGTTTTCTGTATTGCAGCATGCTTTTAAATCTATTAAGCATAATGCTTCAAGTCTCCTTCATTCCGAGGGATATACGGCTCCTCGTGGAGGTCATATTTCTGGTTTGTCAAAACCTTCACCCAAATCCGGATTGCGGAAATTAATACGGTGATGACGACAAGCATGAAAAATGCTGTTAAACCAGCATCTATATAATCATTGAGCAATACTTGTTTCATTTGGCCAGTGGAGGTTGCAGGTGCCAGAACTTTCCCGTTATCCAGTGCCTCTTTAAACACTTTAGAGTGTGCAATGAATCCAATTTTCGGATTTTCATGGAACAGCTTCTGCCAGCCGGCTGTCATTGTCACAATCAAGATCCAGGTAGTTGGAAGAAGTGTAACCCACACATATGCTTTTTTGCCCATCTTGTAAAGAACAGTTGTCCCGAGTAACAGGGCTATTGCTGCGAGCATCTGGTTGGCGATTCCAAACAGCGGCCAGAGGGTATTGATGCCGCCCAGAGGATCGATGACTCCCTGGTATAAGAAATAACCCCATCCCAACACACAAAGGGTGGTAGCAATTATATTTGGAATTAAAGCATCTGTCCTGGCGAATGGTTTATAGGCAGTGCCGATGATGTCCTGGATCATAAACCGGCCAACCCGTGTTCCTGCATCAATCGTCGTCAAAATGAATAATGCTTCAAAAAGAATCGCGAAATGGTACCAGAAAGCCATCAAGGCTTTACCGCCAATAACCTTTGAGAAGATTACAGCCATTCCGATTGCAAGAGTAGGCGCTCCGCCCGTTCTGGAAAGTACGCTCTCTTCACCCACATCATTTGCGATGTTTGTGATATCATCAGGTGTTATTGTAAAGCCCCAGCTGGAAACAGTTTGTGCAGCCTGGACTACATCTGTACCAATCACTGCAGGAGGGCTGTTGATGGCAAAGTAAATTCCTGGTGTCAGGACAGAAGCTGCAATCATTGCCATGACAGCGACAAATGATTCAGTCAGCATCGCTCCGTAACCGATTGGCTGTGCATGTGATTCAGTCTCGATCATTTTAGGTGTTGTACCGGATGATACAAGGGCATGGAATCCGGAAACAGCACCACAGGCAATAGTAATAAATAAGAAAGGGAACATATTGCCGGCAAATACCGGGCCAGTTCCATCGACAAATTGTGTCACTCCTGGCATTGCGAGGTCCGGTGCTACAATGATAATACCGAGTGCAAGTCCTACAATCGTACCTATCTTAAGGAATGTACTCAAATAATCACGAGGAGCTAGCAGCATCCAAACAGGCAAAACGGAAGCAATAAAACCGTAGATAATCATCATGATGGCAATTGTTTCACCTTTAAAAGTAAACATAGCTGCCAGAGTTGGATTTTCCGCAACGTTCTGTCCAAACATAATCGATAAAAGCAGCAAGACGACTCCAATTGCTGACGCTTCACCAACACGGCCCGGGCGGATATATCTCATATAGAATCCCATGAACACAGCGATAGGTATAGTTGCCGCGATTGTGAACATTCCCCATGGACTTCCAGTAAGCGCTTTTACAACGACCAATGCTAATACTGCCAATAAAATAATCATAATACCAAGTATTCCGATCATTGCAATAAATCCTGTTACTTTTCCCATCTCATCCTTGATCATTTCACCAAGTGATTTACCGTTGCGGCGCATTGAACCAAAAAGGATGATGAAATCCTGGACTGCTCCGGCTAAAACAACCCCAACAACAATCCAGATTGTTCCCGGCAAATAACCCATCTGGGCTGCAAGGATTGGACCTACAAGCGGACCTGCCCCGGCAATTGCCGCAAAGTGGTGCCCAAAGAGAACCCACTTATTTGTCGGAACATAGTCTTTTCCATCATTATTGATTTCTGCGGGAGTTTTCCTGTTGTCATCAAGCTCAAAGACCTTCCTTGCCATGAATCGGCTGTAAAAACGGTATGCAATGGCATAAACACTCACTGCCGCTGTCAATAGCCAGATCGCGTTTACGCTTTCTCCGCTGTTCAGTGCCATAACGGCAAAGCCGGCTGCACCGAGAGCGGACACAAGACCCCAGATAATGATTGATTTAATTGCTTTCAACTTTCTTCCCACCTTTTCTTTGATATGTCCAAATTATATTGTAAAATTCAAAATTTTTAAATAAGAAAATCTATTCAGATTCGTTTTTTTGAAGTGAGATTTGCATTTTATATCGTTTTTTTATCAAAAAAAGTATAAATGGTTTCGCTTTACTTTAAAAAAGTGGGAAATGACCAGTTTTCAATGTGGAATGTCAAAATCTTTTTGAAAAAATAATCCGAATTTGCAACTTCTGAAATAGAATCCAAAGCCATTCATATACATATTTATAGATGCAACTTTGAATGAACAGGAGGCGCGCTATGGATATATACGTGAGAAGAGGAGATTCGTTTTGGTATTTCAGCAACCTTTTCAACATCCCGCTCCAGTTAATCATAGATTCTAATCCTGAATTGGATCCGGACGCACTTGCTGTAGGGCGTACTGTTAAGATTCCCGGTTTCGCCGCTGTGGATTATAGGATCCGGGCAGGCGATACACTCTGGCAGATTGCCCGCAGCAGAAATATCCAGGTGGATGCACTGCTGCTGGCCAATCGCAATATCAATCCGAATGGATTGTATATCGGCCAGATGATCAAAGTGCCATTAAGGGTGACCTGGCGGATTGTCCAGGGCAAAAAAAATTACGATTTTGAGTCACTGATGAGCGATTTGAGACGATTGGAAAATGTATATCCGTTTATAAGAGTGCCGTCAATCGGCAACTCAGTATTAGGGAAAAGGATACCGGAAGCTTTACTTGGGAAAGGCAGCAAACGGGTTCACTACAATGGTTCCTTCCATGCGAATGAATGGATCACCACACCGGTCATCATGACATTCCTGAATGACTACTTACTGGCGCTGACGAACCAGTCCCCGATACGCGGAATGTCAATGCAGAACCTTTACGCCCAAACGACCTTATCGATTGTCCCAATGGTCAATCCTGATGGTGTCGACCTAGTTCTTAATGGTCCTCCTGAGGAGAAGCCATGGAATGATAGAGTAGTAGAATTAAATAAAGGGAGCCTTGATTTCTCGGGGTGGAAAGCGAACATAAGAGGGGTGGACTTGAATGATCAGTTCCCAGCAAAATGGGAACTTGAAAAAGAAAGGAATCCGAGTCAGCCAGGCCCAAGGGATTATGTCGGTGAAAAGCCATTGTCTGAGCCTGAAGCGATTGCTATGGCAGAATTGACAAGAAGACGTGATTTTGCCAGGGTCCTGGCCTTCCACACCCAGGGCGAGGTCATCTACTGGGGCTTTGAGAATCTCGAGCCGCCAGAATCAGAGACACTGGTCAACGAATTCGCAAGGGTAAGCGGCTATCAGCCGGTAAAAACAATCGAAAGCTATGCCGGATACAAAGACTGGTTCATCCAGGACTGGCGCCGGCCGGGATTCACGGTCGAGCTCGGATTCGGAATCAACCCGCTACCGCTGTCCCAGTTTGATGAGATCTATGAGAAAGCTCTCGGGATTTTCCTGGCTGGACTATACATGTGAAAAGGAGATCACCTGAAAAGGTGGTCTCTTTGAATTGGATGTATATAGTAAAATGAAATAGTGGGGGGGAAGAGTTCATTGACCTATTCAGGAAAAATGTCCAAGAATATTTTGTATGCAATCCTTTTCATGAGTGCGATCATCGTGCCTAATTTTAACTGGTTCATAAAGCTTCCATTCACCTTTGCTGCGCTGGTGATTATATTACATGAAGTCCAGTTAACGATTGCATCAAATCAACTTGAATATAAAATTAAACTTTTTAAAGTCACGGTTTACCGAAAAATTCTCACGCCAGAGAAGATCAAAAAAATTAAGTTCGGCCGGATTGGCTGGGCGACGAAGAATGCTGTGGTAAAGGTGAGGAGAGGCTTCAACTTTGGTGTTGCCTACTTTTACAGCGAACAGCTGATCAGCGAGCTTGAAGCGTTTGCCCTTGCTAATAATGTCGAAATCCAGAAGACGAAAGATTATCTCCTATTGGAAAAATACTATACCTCAATTAAATAAAAGCATCGGGCAGACACCCGATGCTTTTAAAATGCTTATTTTTCAAAAATGCTGTTGGAAAGTAATCGGAAGAGATAGTCAGTATGGTCGCGGAATCCTGCTTCGAGACCAATAAGCGTAACGTCCTTATCCTGTTCTTTCACAATGACTGCCTTCCCCTGTGCATCTGTATTGTTTTTCCAGTGTCCGGCAACAAAGAAGTCTGAGTTGTTGTCAAATGTTGCAGAAACCTCATCGCCAGCTGTACTTTCATACCAGACAGGGCGGTAAACAAAGCCTAAATCGTCTTCGCTGTAGCCGGCAGCTGCACCTTCTCCTGTGTAATCAACCTTAGCGATGCCGTTGCTGTTGTAGTCGCCGACAACCACTGTGTTATCAGTGAGACCTAATGTCTTCGCAGCATTGGATGCACCAGCACCGACTGCGATATATTTTCCGCCATTATTTAAAAATTCTTCTACATTAGCTTTGAAGCTGTCGAACTGCTCAGGATTCTGGAACCCGAACTCTTTATTGCCAGCGCGTGACTGAGTTTTGGCAATTAAACCTTCTGTTCCGCTGTAAACAAATACGTCAAAGCTAGAAAGACCTTTCACTGCAACCTCTGCTGGAGTTACTTCAGTGACGTTGAAGCCCAGGCGTTTAAGTGCCAGTTTTGTACCCGAGTGTGATTGTGCTTTATTCATGCCGCCATCCTTCAAAATGGCAACCTTCATGTTTACAACTTCAATCGCATCAGCTGGTACCTTAGCTGATTCAATTTTCAGTCCTGACTGTTTAACGGCTGCTGAAATTGTGTTCGCGGCCGCTTCTGTGTAAAAATTGCCTTCCTGGTCACGCTTAACGTTGACTCCTTGCTGTAGCAGAGTATTTACCAGCTGAACAGCATTCACTGAGCTGTTTGGAATCAGGAATGGCCCTTTGCCGCCGATAGTGCCCTGGTTCTGCACCTGGTTCACTTTAGTCGCTGTTACATCGAAATCACTTTGGACAGCGATTGCCTCGAAGCCCCAAAGTTCCGGCAGGCTCCATGCTGAAATATCATACATCGCATCAACATCTTCCGTGATGTCCTCGCCATCCCACAGCATTGTATTAGCAAGGCCGGCTTTTGACTGGTCCATTTTAACGAGGTATGTGCCTTTAGGGTAAGACTTTCCGTCTGCCGTGAAAGCTTTCGAGGCCTGGACCACTTCAATATCGTTTTTCTGCAGATGGTTAACCGCCTTTTGTGTTACCGTTGGATCTTCTGGATCAACAGGCAAAACATAGGCAGTCGGGAAGAAGCCTTCTTCATGGAAGGGGTGGTCAAAATTGATGCCTCGTTTGAACATCTCAATTTGATCCGTGATCATTTCCTGCTTGTTATCAGTTGCATTTTTCAGTGCACCCATGATGGCATCATACATCCAGCGAACGCCGTCAAGGTCATTCGTAGGCGCTTCAAGTGTATGGCCATATGCACCGTGGTACATTGCATACATTGGCGTAAAGATTGGCGGATAATCATCCCAGCCTTCCGCGTCGTCACGCTGAGGAATGTAGGTTCCTTCCATCGATTGGTACAGGCTGCCTGTGAAGCTTTGCTTGTCAGACATAATTTCTGCTTCCATTGCTCTAGCCTGATCCATTGCCCACTTTTGATAAAGGTCGTATTCATAGTTAGGATTATGCGGAACAGTACATGGCTCGATAAGGCCCTGCTTGTTAGGAGCATAATTTTTTACATAGCCATGTGTATCAAGGAAGACCATCGGATTCCACTCCTTAATGAGTGCAACGGTTTCCTGGGTTTCCGGCTGTGACTGAGTAATGAAGTCACGGTTCAAATCGATTCCTTCTCCATTGAAACGGGTAGCATCAATGCGGCCATCAGGATTCTGGACGACATTGAAAATCAAAATATTATTCTCGAGAATTTCTTTCGTGGTGTCGTCATTACTAAGTGCAAATCGCTCAATCAGCTGCATGACAGCATCACTGCCGACGAACTCAGTTCCATGAATCGATCCATTGATCATGACAGGGACCTTGAAGTCTGGATTGTTTGCAATCCAGTCCTGTGCCTTGTCAGGATTCTTGAACATCTGCTTTCTTAAGGCCTGGATTTTACCGAACTTGCCCTGGGAATCCGGGGAAGCGATTGTCACGACATAGAGAGGTTGTCCTGTTGATGACTGGCCTTTCACTTCAACCTTGACCCTGTTTGATTGTTTTGCTATTTCAGAAAGCTTTCCTCCAATTTCTGAGAACTTCATAAAATCATAGTTTTCACTATTGAAAAGACTTCCATCCTGTTCTTCGTATGTATTCACATAATTCCATTTTAAAGACTCAGCAAGCGCCGGCGTCCAGGGAGATGAGGCTAGCAAACTTGCAGCGACTATACCAGAAATTATTTTTTTATGCTTCATTAATATATCCTCCGAAAAAAAGTATTTGTATATTTATACATAATATTTATTAAATATTATTTCGGCAATCGTACAAAATTCCTAAATAAAGGTTCCGGTAACAAAACCCTGATGGTTCCTGAACTTTTTTAATGTTGGGAAATAAATCGGTAAAATGATATAGGAGAATAGTCACTTTGAGGGGGAAAATAAAAACAGGGCTAGAGGCCCTGTTTTTATTGTGGCTGCATGTTGCGTTTACGACGTTCACGGTTCCACTTTCTTGCTTTATACTTTTGTTCAAGTTCGGCGACTGGCTTTGCAACCAGGGCATTCTTGAATTCAACCGGTGTCTGTTTTACCGAAAAGACAACAGTATTTACAGCTTTCTTTTTCTTTTCAAAATCAGTCATCAGCTTCTGCTGTTTAAACTTTAATGAATCAGTTTCTTCTTTCACTGCAGTTGTTTTATTTTGAACGCGGGTTGCTGTCTCCTGAAGGCTGTCAATTGTTGGCTTGGCATCTTTATATGTTTTAAAAGCAACATATCCTAGATACGCCAGGGCAGCCACAATTACGGCCAAACTGAGATAAACTATGATCATATAAGGAGCCTCCTTTCTAATCACGAATGAAAAAGCATTTACATATTGATTACCCTAATTCTGTGAAAGAATAACAGAAATTTAAGGAGAGCCTAAAATTGTTAATTTTGAAGTATTTGTGAAATTATGCACATACAAGATATAAAGTGTGACGAACTTCACAAACAAGAACCCTTTTTAACAATACAATTTAAGCATAGAGGAAATATCATTAATGAATACTCCGGATTGAGAATATAGGAGGGCAAACGAGATGAAGAAGAAACTAGTCATGATAGGAAATGGAATGGCAGGAGTCAGGACAATCGAGGAACTGCTTAAGCTCCAGCCAGATGGCTTCGATATCACTATTTTTGGGAATGAACCTCATCCTAATTACAATAGAATTATGTTATCTACAGTCCTGCAGGGAGATAAGACGATTGAAGACATTATCATGAATGATTGGGACTGGTACAAGAATAATGGAATTCAGCTGTATGCAGGTGAAGAAGCAGTAGAGATTGATAAGGATAAGAAACAAGTCATTTCCGATCAAGGGAGGAAAGTAGATTACGACGACCTGATCATTGCTACAGGATCTAGTTCGTTCATTCTGCCTGTACCCGGATCTGATAAAAATGGTGTAGTCGGTTTTCGTGACATCAACGATTGTGAAATGATGATCAAAGATTCTAGGCGGTATAAAAAGGCGGCTGTAATTGGAGGGGGTCTTTTAGGCCTGGAAGCTGCAAGAGGCCTGCTGAATTTGGGAATGGAAGTCGATGTTGTCCATTTGATGCCATTCCTGATGGAAAGGCAGCTTGACGAAACATCCTCTGGCATGCTGAGAAAAGAATTGGAAGCGCAAGGAATGAATTTCTTGCTTGAAAAACAGACAGCGGAAATTTTAGGAGATGAAAGAGTAACAGGACTCAGATTTTCAGACGGGACCGAAATCCAGGCAGACCTTGTCGTCATGGCTGTCGGAATCCGCCCTAATATCCACCTGGCCAAAGATAACGGCATTTTTGTTAACAGAGGAATTGTCGTCAATGACTTTATGGAGACAGATGTGCCGAATATTTATGCTGTTGGAGAATGTGCGGAACATAGAGAAATCGTCTATGGCCTCGTCGCACCGCTGTATGAACAGGGGAAGATACTTGCAGCCAACCTCGCCGGGGTCCCAACGAAACCTTATGAAGGGACGATTTGCGGAACTCAGCTTAAGGTATCAGGCTGTGATTTATACTCTGCAGGAGAAATCGGGGATGACGAAGGAACGAAATCAATCAAGGTCCACAATGAGTTTGACGGAATTTATAAAAAAATTGTCATTCGTGATAACCGAATTGCTGGGATTGTGCTTTATGGCGATACCAAGGACAGTAACCGCTTGTTCAGGATGCTGACGAAAAGAGAAGACATCAGCGGCATGACAAGCGTATCGATCTTAGAAGCAAGCGGCTGCTGCAGCGGCGGGGAAGCAGGCGATGTCGCGGCGATGGCCGATGACGAGCTTGTCTGCGGCTGTAATGGTGTTACAAAAGGAACGATTGTTGACGCGATTCGGACCAATGAACTCACTACCGTTGATGAAGTAGGGGGCTGTACAAATGCCGGCCGTTCTTGCGGAAGATGTAAGTCACTCATATCGGATATCCTTGCCTACACTCTAGGTGATCAGTATGATACTTCAGCGAAAAAAGCAGGTATTTGCGGATGCACAACTTTAAGCAAAGATGAAGTAGTGGCAGAAATCAGGGCAAAAGGCTTGACCAATGTCAGGGAAGTCATGAATGTGCTCGGCTGGTCCCAGGAGGAAGGATGTTCGAAATGCCGTCCGGCCATCAACTATTACCTTGGTATGGTTCATTATGACGGCTATAAGGATGAACGTGACTCAAGGCTGGTCAACGAGAAGATGCATGCGAATATCCAGAAGGATGGAACATATTCTGTCGTGCCAAGAATGTATGGCGGAGTGACTTCTGCTGCAGATTTGAAGAAAATTGCTGAGATTGCTGAGAAGTACGACGTGCCTTTGGTAAAACTGACAGGCGGACAGAGGATTGGACTATTCGGTGTCCACAAAGAGGATCTTCCGGCAATGTGGGAAGATTTGGGGATGCCATCAGGTTATGCGTACGGAAAAACATTGCGTACTGTAAAAACCTGCGTAGGCGAAAAATTCTGCCGTTTTGGCACGCAGGATTCAATGGGACTTGGAATCGAGCTCGAGAAAAAGTTTGAGCGCCTCGATACACCGCATAAGGTCAAGATGGGAGTGTCTGCTTGCCCAAGGAACTGTGCAGAATCAGGAATCAAGGACATTGGTTTTATCGGTGTCGATGGCGGCTGGGAAATTTATATTGGCGGTAATGGCGGTACTGACCTGAGGGCTGCTGACCTGCTTGATACAGTTCAAACAAAAGAAGAGGCAATGGAAATAACAGGAGCCTATCTCCAGTACTACCGTGAAACAGCTGCCTATCTTGAAAGAACTGCACCTTGGCTTGAAAGGATGGGAGTTGAACATGTCAAAGAAGTGCTGGCAGATGAAGACATGAGAAAGCAGTTAAATGAAAGATTGGACAAGACATTGGAACGATATAACGAGCCATGGCAGGAAGCGATCGAGGATAACGGAATAAAAGAAAAGTACTATCAAGTCCGCAGTGTGACGGTTCAATAGGGAGGCTGGCTGAAGATGCAAACAACAAAAGTGAGAGTCAAAGTTGCTGACTATGATTCCCTGCCTGTTGGGACAGGGCAGGCAGTCATAGTAAATAGTGAGAACATCGTATTGTTCAGGATATCAAATGGGGAAGTAAAGGCTGTCGAAAACCGAAGTCCCCACCGTAAAGGAGGAACACTGGCAGATGCGCTTGTAAGCGGAAAGTTTATATATTGTCCAGTCTATGACCTGAAGATTTCGCTCGATGACGGGAAAGTACAGTCACCAGATACAGGGGAAGTCAAAAGATATGAAGTGGAAGTCATCGAAAACGAGGTATATTTACAGCTTTAGAACATGAGAGGGAACTCACTCTCAATCACTGAAAGGGCGGGAACACAATGGAAAAAGGAAGAGCTTATTTAGTCGGTGCAGGGCCTGGAGACGTACAGTTGATTACAGTTAAAGGATTGGAAGCCATCAAGAAGGCACAGGTCATTTTATATGACAGGCTTGCCAATCCGAAACTGCTGGATTATGCACCTGCCAATTGCGAGCTGATTTACTGCGGCAAGCTGCCAGATCGCCACGTTCTTCGCCAGGAAATGATCAACGACCTTCTTGTTTCAAAAGTACTTGAGGGAAAAATCGTTGTCCGCCTTAAGGGCGGCGATCCAGGCGTGTTTGGACGTGTAGGCGAAGAAGCAGCAGCCCTGGCTGAGAATGGCCTTCCTTTTGAAATAGTTCCTGGAATTACCTCCGGAATTGCTGCCCCGCTATATGCAGGAATTCCTGTCACCCACCGCGAATTTGGCGAATCCTTCGCGGTGGTGACTGCTCATGACAAATCTGAAAATGGGCAGCCAAAACTGGACTGGAAAGGCCTGGCCACGGGTGTCGACACAATAGCCTTTTACATGGGAATCTCAAACCTGCCCTATATCAGCGAAAATTTGATAAAACACGGAAAACCGGCAGATACCCCGGTGATCCTCATCCAATGGGGGACATTTTCCCGGCAGCAGACTTTGGAAGGAACTCTCTCCAATATTTCTGCTAAGGCCAAGGAAGTGAATTTCACCAACCCTGCGATCACCCTTGTAGGTGCCATCGTCTCGCTTCGTGAAAAATTGAATTGGTTTGAAAAGAAGCCGCTGTTTGGCAAACAAATATTGCTTGCCCGAACCGGAACTGATGAAAGTGAACTAGCCAGGGAGTTAATGGTGCAGGGCGCTGACGTGATTGAATTTCCAAAATGGAAAAAGGTGACCGTGCCTGCAGACCCAGCCATGGTGAAAAGAATTCCTGATGAATACGAACAAATCCTTTTCACATCTCCAGAAAGTGTCAGTGAATTTTTCGAAGTCCTTTTTGCTGAAGGAATCGATATCAGAAGGGTAAAAGCAAACTTTTACGGCTGTTCAACAAAGTCAGTTAAAGCATTGAATGAAAGGGGATTCTTTGCAGAATTGGAAGTGAAAATGCCATTGTCTGACAGACTTTTAATAGTAGGTGACAATGATACTTTTCATCAAGATTCTCGTGCTGATAAGTTTATGACGTCACGTAAAATCATTGACGAGCAATTCACACCAATTTTTAAAAGAGTTCTTGAGGAAGCTTCAGTTAATACAATTGTATTGCCAAGCAGCAGGGCAGTAAAAACATTGATAGATGAAGGAATCCTTCAGGATATCATACCGCGGCAGCTCCTTGAAACGACAAAGATTGTTTGTATGGGAGTTAGGACATCTGAAGCTGCAAAAAAATATGGTGTGATTCCTGACAAGGTGTTGCCCGCTCCAGATAAAACCGAGGTGGTCAATTATTTGGCCAGTAAAGAATCTGAACTGGCTTTGGTATAATGGATTCGTTTCAAAGGAGAGAAAGATATGGAAGCGACAGTGTTCATCAGCCATGGAAGCAGAAATGAGCATGGAAACAATGTGTTTGTAACGTTCATCGAGAAAGTGATTTCAACAGGGAAGAGTCCATATGCTTCCTATGGGTTCCTTGAAAATGCGCGGCCATCCATCTTCGAAGCGGTAGAGGCATGCATTTTAAAGGGAGCATCATCCATAACCGTCGTTCCAGTATTGCTGCTTCCGGGAATCCATGCAAGTGTGGATATACCAGAAGAACTGGAAAGGGTCAGACAAAAGTACTCAGATATAAAGATATACTATGGCCAGCCGATTGGTATAAACGAAAAGATATTGGAAATCGTGATGGACCGCTTGAAGAAACACAGTTTCAAAGGTATGGACTCCGAGACCATCCTGCTAGTCGGGCATGGCAGCAGAGATCCCCTTGCAGCAGATGAATTTGAGAAGCTGGCAGAGCGGGTTCGGAAGGACGTTCAATCCAATGTGGATACTGCATATATAACAACACAGCCATTCTATGGAGAAAAGATACTGGTCAGTCAATCGTCATCAAGGATTTACATTTTACCATTTCTTCTGTATACAGGCGGTTTTACTGCTAAAATAGAGGAAACTGTAAAGAATGTCTTAATTCAACACCCGGAAAAGGAGATTGTCCTGTGCGAGCCAGTTGGCTTTGATGACCGTCTAGGCGGGGTGCTATTGCAAAGAGTTGATGAGGCAAGACCAAGGTAATTTTAAAAATACGATCTTCACAAATAAAAACGTGAACACCTGCCAATAAAATCGACAGAGCCAAATAAAACGGAGAGTGGAACCATGTTATACCCTATAAATTTACGGATGCGGGAACGGAATGTTGTGGTGATTGGGGGGGGCAGAGTCGCTCAACGCAAAGTCTTTGGCTTACTGGATGCCGGAGCGAAAGTGACGGTAGTGAGTCCAGAATTAACAAGCGAATTGCTGCGGCTTTCCGAAACAGGTCAGATTTCCTGGCGGCCTGAGCACTATGCGAAAGAAAATCTTGAAGGGGCATTGCTCATCGTTGCCGCGACTAATGACCGAGAGACGAATCTGGCAGTTAAAAGGGATGCAGCACCAAATCAATTGGTTAATATTGTGGATGATCCGGATGAATCGGACTTCCAGGTTCCATCTGTTTTGAAAAGAGGCAAATTGACGGTTGCCGTCTCGACATCTGGAGCGAGTCCGGTACTGGCTAAGAAGATTTGCCGCCAGCTGGAGCAGATGTTTGATGATCAATATGAGAGCTATCTAGATTTCCTGGCATCCAGCCGAAAAGAAATAAAAGAGGCTGTCAAAGATGAAACGGTAAAAAGGAAGCTTCTGAGAACAATAGCAGACGAGAGTTTCGTAAAGGACCCCTTTCGGGAAGAAAGGTTTGCCAGGATTCTTGAAGAAGCGATAAGCGAGGAGGGAGAGTAAAGCGCGTGTGCGTACAATTACTTCCCTCTTTTTTTGTTTTTATCTCCAGCTTAAGATCACTTAACTAGTTGCATTTTGCGTAAGTCATGGTATTTATGTCGCTTTTTTAAAACATTTATGTTCAGTTTTAATAACGAAGTGCTCCATAAGCTGCCGGGATATTTTGGAAATGATATAATGAATGGGAAGAAATTCGGGAAAGGAGTGGGGGAGGCAATGTATAAATTTGTTGTGTTTCTCAAAGATAAACGCCATGGTGAACTTGATTCCGGCTTGCTGGCAAGGCATATTGAACATCTTAGGCAGTTGAATAAGGCGGGACAGATGGTGATTGCCGGTCCTCTTAAAAATAACGGGCAAGCCATGATCATCCTCAACTGCGATGGTATCGATGAAGCAATCAGGTTAGTGGAAAAAGATCCATTCATCCAAGAAAAGTATTACAATACATACGATATCAATGAATTGATTGTCGCCAATGAGGAAAATAACTGGCTGATAGATGACTCACAAACAAAGGGAAATCTGGTCCACTAATAGAGAAAAGAGACCTCCAGCTGACTGGAAGTCTCTTTCTCTTATAGATGATTATTTAGTTTCAACCTCAACAACGACTTCCTCAGTCACAGTTTCAGTCTTTTCTTCAGTCGACTTTTCAAAAACAGCAAGTACTGCGGAAATAATAGCAGCAAACTTCTTAGCGACTTCACTTGCATATAAGCTAGCCTTTGAAGCAGCTTTATTGTCAGCAGAAGGGTTTACTGTTTCTTCTTCAACAGCAGTTTCGTCAGTTACAACTTCCTCAGTAACTTCTTCAGTAGCAGTTTCGTCAGTTACAACTTCCTCAGTTACCTCTTCAGTAGCAGTTTCGTCAGTTACAACTTCCTCAGTTACCTCTTCAGTAGCAGTTTCGTCAGTTACAGCTTCCTCAGTAACTTCTTCAGTAGCAGTTTCGTCAGTTACAGCTTCCTCAGTTACCTCTTCAGTAGCAGTTTCGTCAGTTACAGCTTCCTCAGTAACTTCCTCAGTAACTTCTTCAGTAGCAGCTTCTTCAGTTACTTCAACAGACAAAGCAACAGCTGAATTTTCGTTAGCTTTCTCTTTAGCAACATCGCTTGCGTTGAAAGCCTTAGAGTTCATTTTGTTGGCAATAGAAGGAGATACTTTTGTTTCTTCTTCAGTAGCTTCTTCTTCAGTAACAACTTCTTCAGTAGCTTCTTCTTCAGTCACAGCTTCTTCAGTAGCTTCTTCAGTAGCTTCTTCTTCAGTTACAACTTCTTCAGTAGCTTCTTCTTCAATCACAACTTCTTCAGTAGCTTCCTCTTCAATCACAACTTCTTCAGTAGCTTCCTCTTCAGTAACGTCTTCTTCAGTTACTTCAACAGACAAAGCAACAGCTGAGTTTTCGTTAGCTTTCTCTTTAGCAACATCGCTCGCGTTGAAAGCCTTAGAGTTCATTTTGTTGGCAATAGAAGGAGATACTTTTGTTTCTTCTTCAGTAACGTCTTCTTCAGTAACGTCTTCTTCAGTAACGTCTTCTTCAGTAACGTCTTCTTCAGTAACGTCTTCTTCAGTAACGTCTTCTTCAGTAACGTCTTCTTCAGTAACGTCTTCTTCAGTAACGTCTTCTTCAGTAGCTTCTTCTTCAGTAACGTCTTCTTCAGTAACGTCTTCTTCAGTAACGTCTTCTTCAGTAACGTCTTCTTCAGTAACGTCTTCTTCAGTCACAACTTCTTCAGTAGCTTCTTCATCAGTTACAACTTCTTCAGTCACAACTTCTTCTGTTGCAGCTTCTTCAGTAACGTCTTCTTCAGTTACTTCAACAGACAAAGCGACAGCTGAATTTTCGTTAGCTTTCTCTTTAGCAACATCGCTAGCGTTGAAAGCGTTAGACTTCATTTTATTTGCAATAGAAGGAGATTCATTTTCTTCTGTATCTTCTTGATCTTCTTCGTCATCTTCTTCGGTCTTCACAGTTGCATCTTTTTTAAGATCGATTTCTTCAGAATCAGAGTCATTTTCTTCATCTTCTTCTGTTTTTAAAGTTGCATCTGTATCAAGGTCGATGTCTTTAGAATCTTCTTCAGAATCTTCTTCAGAATCTTCTTCAGAGTGATCTTCATCATCTTCCTTTTTCATTTCGGTGTCAGCTTTTGGCTTTGATTCCTCTTCTTCTTTAGCTGCATCAGTTTCTGCAGTTTCATCTGTTTCCTCAGTAACGATTGGCTCAAGTTCTACAACTTCTTCAACTACAGGTTCCTGAGTAACTGCTTCTTCTGTTGGAACTTGCTCAGTTGGCACCTCTTCGGCAGGCGCTTGCTGATTTGTTGTGTGTACAGCTGCATTTGGTGCCGCATGCTTTTTGGCAGTTTCGCTTGCATGAATGCCAGCCTGTGACTTTGATGCTTTTTCCTTTACTTCGCCCTTTGGTGCAGCCTTTGGCTGAGCCTTAACTGCAGGCTTAGCAGGAGTTGCTGGTACATTAGCCTTTTTATTAACAACCTGAACTTTTGCTGGTTTCACTTTGTGAGATTGTTCAACCTTTACCTTTTCCGGTCCGGCAGCTTGAGTGAAGTGCCCTCCAGTCAGTACTCCGATTGACAATACTCCAGCTAGCATAAAAGACTTCACAACTTTAGTTCCATTAATATAGTTATTCATTTTCATTATTCGCTCCCTTTTAATTAACGTTATCCGTGACAAATGCGTCGGTATACGGTAAAAAAGCAGGAGCTTTTAACGGTGGTGGGGAAGGTGGGGCATTAACCCACTGGCTTTGAAAAACCGTGACTCTTGACGTAAACGGCTGCAAGAGGTTTAAATGGTATGTTTCATCCCAAATGAACCATTTATCACTAAAAAGGGTGTTCGTGTTTCCATAGCTTGTCCTGTCGCCGGAAGGCCCCCCTGAAGCCTTCGTGCGTGAAGGAGGATTCGGCAGGTTGTCTCCTGCAGGATACCTCTCGTTATGGGATGAATCGTTTTCATCCTTTTTCGCAGGAGGCGTTTTTCTGCTTTCCGTCTTCCCTGATACTTTAATAATGGACGGTTTTTCTGCAGATTCCTCGGAAGGCTCAAGCTTTTCCTCCAAACCAGGTGATCTACGCTTAGTTTCTTTTACGTAAAGATCTTCAATATGTATGGATTTTAACGATCCTTTTTTGTTTTGAATTTTGCTGGGCTGCTGTTTAAGTTTCGCTTGATTTGCTTTGCCCTTGTTTGATGCCTTAGTGTTTTGGGGCTGTGCTGCTTTCTCATTCCTCTTGAATGATGAAGCATTCCCAGTTGCTTTCAGGTTTTCTTTAGGCTTAGCCTGCACAGGCTTCTGGACGATTTCTTTTTGCACCGGCTGTTTTTTGACTACAGGTTGTGCAGAAGGTGTTCCAGAAGTGCTGGCTTTCGCTGCCTTTTCTGGCACAGCAGCCTGCTCAGCCGCAACAGGCAGTTGTCCCTTTCCAGAATTTGACCCTTTTTCAGCGAACACCATATCAGGCAGTAACATAGCTGCTCCAGCAAGAAAGCCAGTAATAATTAATTGTCGGAAGTGCATCCTTTCACCTCCTTTCAAAGCTAGATTCTATCTCTCAGCAATAGCATTCCGGAAATTAAACTTCTTTTTGTCGGTTTTTGAAGAATTTTAATAGAAACCGTTCTTTTAACCTATCAGACTAATTAATGACTAGTTAAATTACTGATACAAATTTCCTTTCTTTTTGGTACTTATTATTCAGGGTGGTAAATAATTGGTATTCCTTTCTCTTGCCCTTTTAAAAAAAAGGAGTAGAATGAAAATTATGCTTTAATTGTTTAAATGAAAGAAGGATACATCATGAAAAATTCAACAATATACGTGATTCTTACCGGTGTCATGTTCCTATGGGGATTGAATGTCACTGCACTTAAAGTAATAGTAGGGAATTTCCCGCCGATTACAATTACCTCGCTTCGTGTATTCACTGCAGGAATCTCGGTTTTTATCATTCTATTTTTCTTAAAAAAGGTTCGGCTGCCATCAAGGAAAGAGTGGAGTTATATAATCGGCGGCAGCATCCTGAATGTAACTGGACACCATCTGTTCCTGGGGATAGGCTTAAAAGTGACTTCGGCAGTAAATGGTGGCTTGATTCTTGGTATGGGACCATTGTTAACCGCATTGATGGCTATTTTATTCCTGGGAAAGAAGCTGACATTTGTCCGGACTCTGGGATTTATCTTTGGAGGAATCGGGGTTACACTGACTGTGATGGCGGGAAACACAGGAATTTCAGGTATGTCGATAGGTGATTTTTATGTTTTTCTTTCCATTGTTTCACAAGCGATAAGCTTCATTATTATATCAAAAGCAGCGAAAACACTAGATCCTCGTCTCTTGACTGGATATATGCTTGTCATCGGATCAATCTTATTGTTCCTGATTGGATTATGGAAGGAACCAGACGGATTGGCAAACTTGGGCAATGCATCCGCTGGAATCTGGAGCATATTCTTCGCGTCGGCGATTTTCGCAACAGCAGTCGGGCATATGTTATACAATTACGCCATTGGCCAAACCGGCCCTGCAGAAGCGTCAATCTTCCTGAACCTTAATACATTCCTTTCTATCTTATTTGCTGCCATCTTCCTCGGGGAAAGTATTACATCATCCCATTTGCTCGGGCTGATTTTCATTATCGCAGGTGTCATCTTTGGTTCAGGAGCACTGGAGGAACTTATGCTGAAGAACAGGGCGAAACGAAATGCAGCTTAATATTCTTAAAGGGCAGGGCTTCGGCTCTGCTTTTTTTATAGAAAAACAGCAAACTGGTATTCAAAGACGATTTTACTGCCCAACGGGGAATATATTACATTCAATGGAGAATATAGTCGTGCAAACAGGGATTAAACCTGATTCAACAGGGATTAAACATGAGACAATGGGGATTAAACTTTTCCAACCGGTGAAAAGGCAATCTAAAACAGGAAGAATAACCAGTAGAATTACCCTTAGTTTCAGATAGCATTAAAAAAAATTCACGGCTCTAAGTAATAACTGTCCATTTTTTATAATAACTGTCCTGATTTTGGACAGTAAACTCTAATACTTCCTTTATTTTCATCAAAAAGGCTTTGGCATGATTCTTGCTTACTATAAAAATACAAATTTATAAAAGTGGAGGTCAGGCGAGATGAAATTGAGCGAAGCGAAAGCGATTGTTACAGGGGGAGCATCGGGGTTAGGGGAAGCGACTGTAAGAAGGATTGTGGAGCAAGGGGGAAAGGCGGCCATTCTTGATTTGTCCGTGGAACGAGGTGAAGCTCTCGTACAACAACTTGGTGAGCAGGTTGTTTTTGTGAGAACAGATGTAACGAATGAAGAAGAAGTAACACATGCTATTAAGATGGCATTAGAGTCACTCGGATCAATCAATACTGTGGTAAATTGTGCTGGAATTGGGGTTGCTGGGAAGCTGCTTTCAAGAAAAGGTGTCCATTCCCTGGATATGTTTTCAAAGGTAATCTCCATCAACTTGATTGGAACCTTTAATGTGATCAGGCTTGCATCAGAGCAGATGTCTAAAAATGACCCAAATGAACTCGGGGAGAGGGGGGTTATCATCAATACCGCATCCGTTGCGGCTTTTGATGGACAGATTGGGCAGGCGGCATACAGTGCTTCAAAAGGAGGTGTTGTCGGCATGACTCTTCCAATCGCACGTGAGCTGGCTGCATTCGGCATCAGGGTAATGACAATAGCTCCCGGGCTATTCCACACACCGATGTTCGATTCTCTTCCCGCTGAAGCTAGGGATTCATTAGGAAAAATGGTGCCATTCCCGCAAAGGCTTGGTTATCCAGAGGAATATGCCCAGCTTGCTGAAAGTATTATTACCAATGTGATGCTTAATGGAGAAACAATTCGTCTTGACGGAGCCATAAGAATGCAACCGAAATAATTATGGGCAAGCCCTTTCTCACGAGGAGGAAAGGGCTTTTTTTATGGTAAAAATTTCGCGTTGTTGAAATTCAATAAAACGAATATGATGTTTTTGCAATATAATATTTTTAGAGAGAGCAGGGGACAACTAGAGTGACGACTAAATTTATTAAACTTTTTTTACTTTTTTTCCTGGCAGCGGCGGTTTCCTTCCCGCAATTCGCGTCTGCAATGGTGGAGGTCACATCCTTCAGCCAGTCTGCAGGAACTGTTGCGTTTCAGGGGAACAGTGTACCAGGTTACGTTACTTTTGAGCTTAAAACCAGTGAGCCGACACGCGGCCATATCCTAGCGGTAGGCAATGGTGTCCAGACTCAAATCAACCTTTCCAGTACTGATTTTAAAACAGTTCATAAAGTAGATTGGGTGCCATGGGATGACACGAAGAAGGCTCCATTGCCTCCGGGAGAATACCAATTAAAGGCATATCTTTCTGATCAAGGCTACAACCAGATGCAAGGTTATCCGCTTGGTAAACTGACAGTAGTGGCGGAGACTAATCCAAAGCCATTGATTGACCAGGTTACAATTAATCCATCCGTTTTTTCTCCAAAATACGGAGGATCAGAATCTATGGAAATTCCTTTCAATTTGAATCGTCCCGCAGAAGTGCAGCTAAGCATCTGGCAGAACGGCGCTGAAGTTTTTGCAGGCATCAAAATGAAACTAATGCCCGGCAGCCATTCCGTGAGCTGGAATGGAACGGATAAATCTGGCCGGGTTGTAGCAGATGGAACGTATGATGTGAACTTCAATTATATTGAGACAGCTTATAATTACCCTGCCACGAGACAGTCAGCACAAAAAGTTGGGACGGTTACCATCAAGGATGCCGACTACAATATTCCGCTGTGGAGAATGAAACATGTGGTTACGGATGCTGCCTTCACCTCTGAGGTTATAAGCCCGGACGGTGACGGTGTTAACGACACGGTAAATGGCCAAATTACATTGGCAGAGCCGGCAAAAGTATCCGTTTATATTGCGAATGCTGCAGGTGCGCATATGAATAATGTCGTTACGGCACAAACATTCCAGCCTGGAACATATACTTTTACATGGGATGGAACAGACTTTAATGGCGGAAAAGCCGTTAACGGAAGTTATTTCATTAGAGTGATGGTAATTGAAGGTGCGAACACCGGCTATATCTCTTTTACAGATTCAGTAAGGTTTGAAGGCGGCTATGAGCTCAAGCCGCTCCAGCCTGAGAAACGAGTAAGGGTGATATCCGACACCGCGAAACTTTCAGTATATCCAATGGGGCAAGGCTATACAGCTATAAAAGGTGATACCTTCCCACTGATTTCAGAAACAATTGAAAATGGCCGTTACGAGGTCTTGGTCAAAGAAGGTGTGTCTGGAACCATCAATGTAAGTGACGTGGAGCTTGTAACCGAACCAGCACAACCAACAGCTCCTAACACAATGGATTACACTGTTGCAAGCGGCGACACACTTTGGAAAATCGCAGCTAAATTCAGCACGACCATTTCTGAAATCGTCACACTGAACCATCTTGATCCAAATAAATATTTATATATCGGTCAAAAACTAAAGGTGCCTGCTCCAAGTGCACCTGAACCGGCAACACAGCCAGTAATTCACTCGGTTCAAACAGGAGACACACTCTGGAAAATTGCCCAGAAATACGGCACTACAATTGATGCAATCGTAAAAGCGAATGATCTCGACCCAGCCAAATACTTGTATATCGGACAAAAGCTTACCATTCCATCTTCCCCTGCAATTCCGGAACCGCCGGCTGCCCAGCCTGTCATCCATACAGTAGTTAGCGGGGACACACTATGGAAAATCAGTTCGAAATATGGCACAAGCATCGATGCCATCGTGAAAGCAAATAATCTGGATCCGGCTAAATACCTGTATATAGGCCAGAAACTTACCATTCCACAATAAAACCGTAACCTGCTCCTTTTCTGGGGCAGGTTTTTTTAGCAGGCCAAAAGTGTACCTTTCCACTGCAGTATTATATAATTAATGTTATAATATTCAGAAATCTTTAACTGGAGGGGGGAAGTGAATGTTAGAATTCAGGGATATTGTCACTCCTGTTGATTGTTTAATTAATGAGGAAACACCCTTGCACAGTGCCTTGGAGATCTTTAAGGAAAAGAAGTGGAATCTCCTGCCGGTTGCTGATGCAGAAAGTAAACTGCGTGGTGTTTTTACCCGCAGTGGATTGTATCAAATGTTACTGGATGGCAATCCCCTCGATGCGCCAATCCGTCCATACATAAAGAGGGAAGCCAGGTCGATCAGGATAGACACCCCTTATAGTGAGATCGAACAGATTGTTAAAACGAGCGAAGTTGGTACAGGGGTAGTGCTCGATAAACAGTATAAGGTTATCGGTTTACTGACCAAAACCGATATGGTAGTCGCTTTGTTAAAGTCAGCGACTACTCTCAAAGACCAGCTGGAAACCATCCTGAAACATTCCCAAATCGGGGTGCTGATGACTGACGGCAGGAACCGTGTGGTCTTTGCAAATGATGCTTTTGCTAAAATCAGTGGCCGTAATGTTGGTTCCATTTTGGATAGGGAGCTAGAGGAAGTCATTCCTGGAGTTTGGAAGGATGAAAAGGAACCCCACCATTATAAAAAATTCAAATCCATCCTTCATGTTTCTTCATATGAAACAGTAACCCATGAAGAAGGGAAGATCCTGTTATTCCAGGACCTTTCCGGAATTGAAAAAATGGCAGAGGAACTCGAGACAGTCAAAAAGCTGAAGCTGACAATCGAAACGACGCTCGAGAACGCATATGACGGAATCCTGATGACGAATGAAAAGAATTTCATTACAATGGTCAGCCCCCCTTTACTGGAGTTGTTCGGCCTTAAAAAATCAGAAGTATTGAATAAGGCCGTAGATCAGGTCCTTCCGCAGCTTTTGCTAGGCAATGTGTTCAAGACGGAAACGGCTGAAGTCAGTGATTTTAACGAAACGAACGGAATTCGTTATCTTGTCCACCGGATTCCGATTAAAAAGGACGGGTTGGTGATCGGGGCAATTGGCAAGGTGATGTTCCGCCAGCTGAATGAGGTCAGCGAGCTGTTCAAAAGAATGCAAAAGGCAGAGAACAAGGCAAGCCTGTTTCACCAGCAGCACTTAGAATCAGAATCAGCCAGATTCACCTGGGACCATATTTTCAGTGAAGATCCTTATATGGATAAATTGAAGAAAAGCGCCGCTAAAGCAGCAAAGGGCAGATCCACCGTACTGATCACAGGCGAAAGCGGAACGGGGAAAGAATTGTTCGCGCACGCCATCCATAACAGCAGTACACGCAGAGACGGGAAATTTGTTGTCGTCAATTGTGCGGCGATTCCGGAAGACCTGCTCGAATCGGAGTTTTTCGGTTATGAAGAAGGGGCCTTTACAGGAGCAAAGCAGCGAGGTAAAATCGGGAAGTTTGACCTTGCGAATGGGGGTACGCTTTTCCTTGATGAAATCGGCGATATGTCCCTCTCTCTTCAGGCAAAATTACTGAGAGTGCTGCAGGAGCGGGAATTTTATCGTGTCGGCGGAAATATTCGCATAAAGGTCGATGTAAGGATCATAGCAGCCACAAACCGTAACCTTGAGAACATGGTCAAGCAGGGAGAATTCCGGGAAGACCTCTACTACCGCCTGAATGTCATCTCGTTAAATATTCCCCCGCTCAGGGAACGCATGCATGATGTTCAACATCTTATAGCAAGCCTGATGAAAGAACTGAATTTTATGCTGGGAACGAGCATTACAGGTATATCGGAACAAGCAAAGGAGGCGCTGCTGCGCTATGGATGGCCGGGCAATGTCCGGGAATTGAGGAATGTTCTTGAACGCTCCATGACGTTTGCGGAGCATGGGAAAATTCAGGCAGAGGACCTGCCAGACTATCTAAAATCCCAACTGTCCAGCCACATGAGCGGAAAAACCAGCCTTGCCAGGGACGCCGAGCTTGGCGCAATAAAAAAGGCCCTTAGCCACACAAACGGAAACAAAGCAAGAGCAGCAAATCTGCTGGGCATCAGCCGCTCAGGTCTTTATGAAAAAATTAAGAAATACGAGCTGGGGGTTTAAGAGGCTGAATTAATATCTTTCTTTTCAGATAAAACGCCCGAAATGTCTATGGCTTATTTCCGGTTGCATCGAAGTGTCCAAACCATTGTCCAATTTACGGACACTTTGTGTGCAGCCCCATCTTTTAGCTTGCGTGTATTAATCTGCATTCATCGTTTTCGGAAAATTGGCATAATTATTGCATATAGATTGATGGATGGGTTTGTAAGTTTAAATAAGAAGAATCCGGAAGAACGGCAATACCAAGTAATGATGGGTGGCTCTTCGTACCAAAGCAGGGGAAAGTTGTAGACAAACAAGGGCATAAGATTTTGCGATAAAAATTGGCAAATAAAGTCCCGAAAAGGATTTTTAATGAGAGGGTATTGCCAGGGTACATTCTTGAATATCCGCTTCGGGAGAAACTGAACAGAGTGAAGCAGGAAACAGAATGATAGAAGGGGGACAAGATCAATGAAACACCCTTATTTAACGGATGACCATGAGATTTTCCGCAGGTCACTGAGGAAGTTTTTAGAGAAAGAAGCTTATCCATATTACGAACAATGGGAAGAGGAGAGGATGATCCCGCGCACCTTCTGGACAAAAATGGGCGAGCAGGGCTATCTTTGCCCGGATATTGATGAAAAGTATGGAGGCAGCGAGGTTGACTGGGGATTTGCCGTCGTCATCAATGAAGAGTTAGAACGAGTGGGATCGGGACTTGTCGGAGTTGGATTGCATAATGATATCGTTGTTCCCTATATAACTGCCTATGGGACAGAGGACCAGAAGAAACGCTGGCTGCCAAAATGTACGACCGGCGAGATCATCACAGCCATCGCGATGACAGAGCCTGGAACAGGTTCGGATTTAGCTAATATCCAGACGACTGCAATACTTGATGGGGACCACTACCTCCTGAACGGGCAAAAAACGTTCATTACAAATGGCATCCAGTCCGACTTGGTTGTTGTTGCATGTAAAACCGACCCGAAGGCCAATCCTAAGCATAAAGGGGTCAGTCTTCTCGTTGTTGAACGGGATACACCGGGTTTTTCGCGGGGAAGAAAGCTGAATAAGGTAGGTCTGCACTGCCAGGATACGGCAGAACTCATTTTCGAAGACTGCCGGGTACCAAAGGGAAATCTGTTGGGAGAAGAGGGAAAGGGCTTCCTATACTTAATGGAAAAGCTTCAGCAAGAGCGGCTGCTTGTGGCGATTGCCGCTCAAACAGCAGCAGAAGTGATGTTAAAGCAGACCATCGATTATGTAAAAAGCCGTGAAGCTTTCGGCAAACCAGTAAGCAAATTTCAGAATACCCAGTTCAAGATTGTTGAAATGGCCACAGAAATTGAAATGGGCCGTGCCTTTCTCGACCAGCTTATAGCCGAGCATATAGAAGGCAAGGAAGTAGTCACAAAGGTATCGATGGCAAAGTGGAAGCTGACGGACAGCGCACGGAAAATTGCGGGGGAATGCATGCAGCTCCATGGCGGTTATGGGTACATGGAAGAGTACGAGATTGCCAGAAGATTCCGTGATATCCCGGTTGCCAGCATCTATGCCGGAACGAATGAAATCATGAAGACAATCATTGCCAAAAATCTAGGATTATAGAGATGACAGTTGAGGGTCCAATAAACAGAAAGGATGATCATGATGAGAGAAGTTGTAATCGTGGAAGGTGTAAGGACACCTGTCGGCAGGAGGAAAGGATTGTTAAAGAATATCAGGCCCGATGAGTTGGCTGCTCAGGTTCTGAAAGAGTTGGTGAACCGGGCTGGAATTGATGCGAGTCTTATAGAGGATGTCATCCTTGGCTGTGTGACACAGTCAGGTGAACAGGCGGGCGATATTGCTAGAGTTGCGGCTTTGACTGCTGGGTTCCCGATTGAAGTTCCGGGGACAACGATCGATCGCCAGTGCGGCTCCAGCCAGCAGGCTGTCCATTTTGCTGCCCAGGCGATTTTGGCAGGTGATATGGACGTTGTCATTGCTGGAGGCGTAGAAAACATGACTCGAGTACCAATGGGTTCAAATTACCAGGACGCCAAACCCTTCAGCCCAAAATTGCGTGAACAATACGAGATGATCCACCAGGGACTTTCCGCAGAGCGGATTGCGGAGAAATACAGTTTCACCCGCCGAGAACTTGATGAGTTTTCTGCTGAGAGCCACCGCCGAGCACTGAAGGCACAGGCTGAGGGTTATTTTAAAAAAGAAATCATGCCGCTGGAGGTTACCCTTGAGAGTGGCGAAACAACTTTGATGACAGAGGATTCAGGTCCAAGGGAAGGGACAACACCAGAAGTTCTTGCGGGTTTAAAAACGGTGTTTAAAGAAGACGGCGTCATTCATGCCGGAAACGCCAGCCAGATCAGTGACGGAGCAGGAGCACTGTTGTTGATGAGCCGTGAAAAAGCAGAACAGCTGGGCTTGAAACCGCGCTTCAAGGTCCATACAAGAGTTGTCGTTGGATCAGACCCGTCACTGATGCTGACAGGCCCGATTCCAGCGACAGAAAAAGTCCTCAAAAAAGCCGGATTGAAGCTTGAAGATATCGATGTATTCGAGGTAAATGAAGCATTCGCTTCGGTACCAATGGCCTGGCTGAAAGAAACAGGGGCAGATTCTTCAAAGCTGAATCCGAATGGAGGGGCAATTGCGCTCGGACATCCTCTAGGAGCAAGCGGCGCACGCCTGATGATCTCGATGATGCATGAGTTAGAGCGGACCGGCGGCCGATTTGGCCTGCAGACCATGTGTGAAGGACATGGCATGGCGAATGCAACCATCATTGAACGCTTGGATTGACAGCGATATTAGCGTGCAAAAAAACCAAGGTGTTGAAAGAAGCAATCAACAGCAGTTTATTGAAGATATAAGAATTCGAATGTAACTATAGGTAACCATTTCATTGAAAAACTATAAGAATGACAACCTGGTACTCTCATATACAGTTACACAGTAAAGCTAGAATAGGCATTTTAATAGGAGGAATGTAAATGAGTACAACGATCGGCAAGATTTTTGACCTGACCGTAATGAAGTCCCCGAACAAGGAAGCTCTCTATGATGTCCGCAAAAATGTCCGCTTTACGTACAGTGAATGGAATGACGAGGTGAACAGGCTCGCCAATGCCCTTCTTGCGGAAGGAGTGAAGAAGGGGGATCGTGTTTCTACATTCACCTTCAACACTGAGGAACTGGGAACAGCATTTTTTGCCTGTGCGAAGATTGGAGCTGTCTTCAATCCTATCAATTTCAGACTGTTAGGGGAGGAAGTAGCATTTATCCTCAGTGATGCTGCACCAAAGGTTGTCCTTTTTGAAAGGGCGGTGGAACCAGTGATTGCTTCGATTGAAAACAGGTTCCCGCATATCTCCTTCTGGTACATTGACGAGGATACGCCTGGTTATGCCCAGAGCTATCATGAAAAGGTAAGAGCGGCAGGTACGAAACCTGTAAAAGTCGCTGTGAATGAAAATGACCTATATGCAATTATGTACACAAGCGGCACGACCGGCAGGCCAAAGGGTGTTATGCATAAACATCGCAACATGGTCGAGCAAAGCCTGATTGTCATCGGTTCCACCAGGCTGGGTGCAACTGATAAAGGACTGGTAACTGCCCCGATGTTCCATTGTGCCGAGTTGCACTGTGCTTTCCTCCCGAGGATTCATGTCGGAGGAAGCAATGTCATCCTCCATCAATTTGCGCCAAAGAAAGTGCTTGAGCTGATTGATTCTGAAAAAATAACCAAGTTCTTTGCTGCTCCAACCATGTGGAATATGCTTTTGCAGGAGAATCTGGCAGACTATAATCTCGAGAGCCTTAAGCTTGGGCTGTATGGAGCTGCCCCGATGGCGCCTTCATTAGTACACGCCTGCCATGACAAGCTGGGTATCAAGCTTGTTCAGGCATATGGAATGACGGAAATGGGTCCGGCCATCACCTTCCTTTCTGAGGACGATCAGCTCACTAAAGCTGGTGCTGCCGGCCAGGCTTGCCTTAATCATGAAATCAGGATTGTCCGGCCGAATGAGGATGGCCCGTCAGACCCGGAAGAAGTCCTTCCGCCTGGACAGAGCGGTGAAATCATCGTTCAGGGACCATGCATGATGTCCGGCTACTTTAACCGTGAAGAAGCGACGGAAAAAGCGATGTACAAGGGGTGGTACCATTCAGGCGATATCGGCTACCTTGATGAAGAGGGTTACCTTTGGGTGAAGGACAGGGTGGATGACATGATCATCAGCGGCGGGGAAAATATTTATCCGCGTGAGGTCGAGGATGTACTCCATGCCCATAAAGGTGTCCTTGATGTGGCGATTGTCGGTCAGCCGGATGACCGCTGGGGTGAGTCCGTAACAGCCTTTGTCGTGAAAAAAGATCCACAGGTGAAGGAAGAAGACCTGGATGAATGGTGCAAAAACAGTGACAGCCTGGCAAATTACAAACGGCCTCGAAAGTACCTATTCGTCGATGCGCTGCCGCGCAATGCAAGCGGAAAAATCCAGAAATTCATGCTGCGAAAGCAAATGGAGGAATTGTTTTCAAAAGGACAGCCGACCTAACCTAATGGAAAGGATTAATCTATCATGTTAAACGGTATTAAGATTGTCGATTTCACCAATTATATCCCTGGTCCTTTCGCTACACTAAGACTAAAAGAACTTGGGGCAGAGGTCGTCAAAATCGAAGCACCCGATGGGGACCCTGCCAGGAACACTGGCGAAGGTTATGTATTCAATGCCCATAACCGCGGTAAAAAGAGCATTGTGATCGATTTGAAGCATCAGGAAGGAAAAATGCTAGCCCTTGATTTGATTGCGGGTGCGGATGTGGTTGTTGAAAGCTTCAGGCCTGGCGTGATGGAAAAACTCGGGCTTGGTTATGAGGCCGTGAAAAAGGTCAATCCTGGAATCGTGTATTGCTCAGTGACTGGTTATGGATCAGATGGAGAAATGAGCAGACTTGGAAGCCATGACCTTAATTACATGGGCTTGAGCGGGGCTCTGGCCCAGATGAAGGACAATACAGGAAGACCGGTACATCCAACCCATACTTTTTCTGATTATATAGGCGGAATGGCTGCAAGTGAACGAATTCTTGCAGCACTGGTTGCCAGGGGAAAAACCGGCACGGGAAGCTGCCATTGCATCTCAATAGCCGACAGTATGGCTTCCTTAATGGCGAACCATGTGCTGATAGAAAAGGAAACTGGCTATCAGCATGGCGTTTCTGAACTTAACGGAACTGTCATTGGCTATGGGATTTACGAAACCAAGGATCGCCGCTATGTCAGCCTTGGGGCGCTTGAACCGAAATTCTGGCGCAATTTTTGCCGGGCTGTCGGACGGGAGGATTGGATATCAGCGCATTATTCCGAAGCGGAAGAATCGAATCCCGTTTACACAGATCTGGTTAAGCTGTTCAAAAGCAAACCGCTGCCAGAGTGGACAGAATTCGGTATGAAGGTCGACTGCTGCCTGACTCCTGTCCTGGAGTCAGGAGAACTGTCAGAGTTTCCTTATTGGAGACAAAAAGGCTTCATCCTGCCTGAAGGCCAGATTAAAATGCATGTTGATTTCCCGTCCCAAGAGGGAACGTCCCCTCCTGGAAAAGGAGAACATACAGAAGAAATTTTAAAAGAATGGCTTGGTGCAGAGAGCAGCAAATAAATTTTATTTAATATTTTTCCACAGAGCGGAAGGGGAAATGTCTGTTATGATGAATGTTCCATTGACAGTAGGATCGCTATTGGAAAGAGCAGAGAAGTTTTTTCCGAAAAAGCAGGTAATATCACGGACTCTATCAGGTATTCACCGTTTTACTTACAAGGAGATTGGCGAGCGGACCCGAAAATTGGCCAGTGCGCTTGAAAGGCTTGGTGTTGAAAAAGGCGACCGGGTCGGAACTTTTGCCTGGAACCACCATCGCCATCTGGAGGCTTATTTCGCCGCACCTGGAATGGGGGCTGTACTCCATACAATCAACATCCGACTATCTCCCGAACATGTCTCTTATATTATCAATCATGCAGAGGACAAGGTTTTGCTTGTCGATGAGGACCTGGTGCCGCTGATTGAGCGGAGCAAAGACCAGTTCAAAACAGTAGAGGCATATATCATCATGACAGACAAGAACGAACTGCCTGAAACAACCCTGGAACCCGTCTATTCATATGAAGAACTGCTGCGGAACGCCAGCCCGGATTTTGAGTTCGTGAAGGACCTGGACGAGAACGAACCAGCAGGGATGTGCTATACATCGGCAACAACCGGCAATCCAAAGGGAGTAGTTTATTCACACAGAGGAATCGTTCTCCATAGCTTCGCGTTTGGATTGGCAGACACCGCCGCCTTATCGGAAACGGATGTCGTCCTGCCTGTTGTCCCGATGTTCCATGCCAATGCCTGGGGTCTGCCATTCGCCGCGACTTGGTTCGGCTCAACGCAGGTTCTGCCGGGACCGCTGTTCACTCCCAAGCTGCTGGCTGATCTGATTGAACAGGAGAAGGTCACCTTTACTGCAGGAGTGCCAACAATCTGGCTTGGCCTGCTGAATGAACTTGAAAAAGGAAGTTATGATACTACTTCATTAAGATCGATCGTCTGTGGTGGTTCTGCTGCACCACGCGGCATGATTAAAGCATTTGAAACAAAGTATAAAATTCCGTTCCTCCACGCTTATGGAATGACCGAAACCACTCCACTCGCGACAGTTTCCCGTCTCAAGAGCTACCAGGTTGGACTGGAGGAAGATGAAATCCTCGACATCCGTTCGAAGCAGGGGCTTCTGGTTCCAGGTCTTGAGATGAAAGTGATTGGCGGTAATGGTGAAGTAAAATGGGATGGCGAGGAAATGGGAGAGCTATTGCTGCGGGGACCGTGGATTGCGGATGAATATTACAAGGATGAACGGTCTGCCGATGCATTCCGTGATGGCTGGCTTTACACCGGAGATGTTGCTACGGTAGACGAAGAAGGAGTCATTAAGCTTGTTGACAGGACAAAGGATTTAATCAAGAGCGGCGGGGAATGGATTTCATCCGTTGATCTCGAAAACGCCTTCATGGCACACGATGCTGTATTCGAGGCAAGTGTCGTTGCTGTGCCCCATGAGCAATGGCAGGAGCGTCCGATTGCGTGTGTCGTCCTGAAAGAGCAATATAAAGATAAAATCGGCAAGCAAGAGCTGATCGACTTTATTGCCCCGCAGTTCGCCAAATGGTGGCTGCCGGATGATGTTGTATTTATGGAAGAAATTCCGAAAACCTCAGTAGGAAAATTCCTGAAACGGGCATTAAGGGATCAATTGAAAGACCATCTGGTGCAGAATTAACTATCCCTAAATTTCTATGCCCCGATTACACTCTTTTTATTAATATTCGCTTTGGAAGACTCTCAACCTTGGTTGGGGTCTTTTTTTTATTGATGAACTGGTAAAAAACGTTCAGAATTTCCAGGTCGCCAATAAAATTTTATTTTCGCCAATAAAGTCAGAATACCGCCAATAAAAATTAAGGATCGCCAATAAAAATTAAGGATCGCCAATAAAGTTGTGAACTTCGCCAATAAATTATTTACCGGATAAAAAACAAATACTGGACGCCTTTTTACATCGTAATCTTTTGTGTATTTATAATTTTACGGCCGAAAATTACTCAATGGAAATTTCTTAAAAAATATCCAGGGCATCAATAACCAAGCCGCCTAAAAGGTAGTCTTCATGTCTTTCATTGAATCTAGATCGCTGGCGACCTAAAATTTTAATTTGGAAAAGCATTGCAAAAATCAAGAAAGTGATTTAGTATTTAGTTAAATAACTAAATACTTAAATTCCAAAAAAGGGAGGTCTTTAGTTTGAATGAAGCATTCAAAGCACTTTCAGACCCTACCAGAAGAAGAATCCTCGACCTGTTAAAGGAAAGGGATATGACAGCTGGAGAAATCGCAGACCATTTTAACATGACAAAACCAAGCATTTCCCAACACTTGAAACTGCTGAAGAATGCTAATTTAATTCAGGATGAGAAGAAAGGGCAATTTATTATCTATTCTCTCCATACGACAGTTTTCCAGGAGCTCATTAGCTGGGCGTTCAGCTTTACAGAAAATAAGAAAGAACAGGAAGGGGAAAAATAAAATGAAAAAGCATGTATTGCCTTTGACAATGATTGGCCTGCTAGTACTTGCATGGGTTATAGCATTTCCAAAGCTGCCCGAACAAGTTCCGATTCACTGGAATGTAAATGGAGAAGCGGATGGGTTTGCTTCGAAACTAAATGCGATGTTTTCTACCCTTGGAATCATGGTAATCCTGTATATATCTATGTCTTTTTTGCCAAAAGTGGATCCGAGAAAAGCTAATTATAAATTCTTTTCGAAAAGCTACCACATCATATTAAATGCGATACTTGGAGTCTTTTTTGTAATCAACATCCTTGTGCTGGCAAATGCGGCAGGATATGATGTCCCTATTGGCAGCATCGGCCCATTGGTTGTCGGGATTATTTTTATGATTCTAGGAAACTATATGCCGCAGGTGCGATCAAATTTTTTCATAGGAATCCGCACTCCATGGACCCTTAGCAATGAAGAAGTTTGGAAGAAGACACATAGGGCTGCTTCAAAAATTTTCTTCTTTGGCGGGCTGGCCATGATATTGGCCACTTTCGCTCCTGTATACTGGAAGGAAACGGTGTTAATCAGTGTGATTGCCCTGACTGTGGTCGCTCCATATATTTATTCGTATGTTTTATTCAAAAGACGGTTGTAAAGCTCTGAATGCAAAGAACTAGATAGGGAACCAGGAACAATAATGGACAGTCCTAAAAAGGACTGTTCAGTTTGTAGACAAAAGGGATTCGGAATGCTCTCATTCCGAACCCCTTTTTGGATCTCATCGGATTTTTCAAAGGAAATAGACTCTATTTGCTATACTTTTAGGCCATTTTTGGACTTCTCCATGTCCAGTTGGCCATCTTCTTCAGGTTCAAGGCAGCGAAAGTAAGCATCGCCTGCATCGACAATTTTTTAAGCCCCCTCAGGGTTGTCCAACGCATGCCATGCTTTTCTTTTGCATCTGCGAATACACGCTCAATGGTTTCCTTGCGCTTCGCATAGATTTGTTTTACTTCTGGTGTATGCCTTAAGTGATCCGCCTCTTCCACATACTCCTGCCAGATATGGCGCGTTACCACCTTTTGGTGGTCTTTGCTTTCTGTGCATTGCCCTAAAAACGGGCAGGTTGCGCAGATCTGTTTGGGGGATTTATATTCACGATATCCCTCTTTCGTTGTGGTCGAATACTTTAGGACCTCACCGGCAGGACACAAGTAACAGTCGAAAAATTCGTCATACACATATTCATATTTGCGGAAAAAGCCATCCTTCGTCCGTGGTCGGGTATAAGGCAAAGCAGGGGTCATTTCGTTTTCCATCAGAAACTTCGTAATAGCTGGAGTTTTATAGGCTGCATCTGCCGCAACGGCATTAGGCTTTCCAACTTTCTCTATCACTTGTTCTACCATTGGCTCAAGGATCAGGCTGTCATGCGTATTCCCAGGTGTCACGATGGTTCCCAAAACAAATCCATTCCGATCTGATGCCGCATGGAAAGAGTAGGCAAACTGCTTTGTTCGCTCGTCCTTGACGTAGTATCCACTCTCAGGATCGGTCGTGCTTTCCTTGATTTCCTTCGTTTCTTCCTTCTCGAATTTATCGGGAGGAAAAGGTTTCTTCCCGTGGTCTTCTCGATCCTGATTGATCTCTTCCTGGAGTTTCTCTTGATACACCCGTGTTTCCTTTCGCACCACTTTCTTCTGGAATTTATTCTTATTCGCACTTGCTTTTACATGGGTTGAATCAATAAAGACATGTTCAGCACTAATAAGTTTCTTATCCGCTGCGGTCTTAAGAATTCGATAGAAGATCTGTTCAAACAAATCGGTGTCTTTAAAACGGCGTTCGTAATTCTTCCCGAAGGTGGAGAAATGGGGCACTTTATCATGGAATCCATAACCCAAAAACCAGCGGTAGGCCATGTTCGTTTCTACTTCGGCAATGGTCTGGCGCATGGAGCGGATGCCAAAGGTATATTGAATGAAGCTGAGCTTAATTAGAATCACAGGGTCAATGCTTGGGCGACCTACTTCGGAATACACATCCTTCACCAAATCATAGATGAAAGAAAAATCAAGGGCTGCTTCCATCTTACGGACTAAATGGTCCTGAGGAACCAGTTGGTCTAAAGCAACCATCTCTAATTGATCTCGTTGGATTGGATTATTTTTCGAAAGCATCTTCATCACCTCAAGCGTTATATGTATCTATTTTAAAAGAGACTTATGGTTAGTTCCACACTAAGTTGAGGAATCCTGTTGATTGAAGTGGAAGGCGCGTAGACTCCTGCGGGATCAGACGGACAGGTGAGACCCCGCAGACGCCAACGGCGGCGAGGAGGCTCAGCGCCGGCCCCGCGGAAAGCGAAGCGCCTGGAACGGAAATCAACGGCCCCATTCCAGCACAAACCAAAAAGACTGTAGACAAGCTCGATCTCCATCAAGTTTGTCTACAGTCTGGACAGTCCTAAAAAGGACTGTTTTTTGGTTTTAATTCAATATATTCACTAAATGGGAGTTGAGATCAGGCCGGCAGAAGGGATTTATTCTGACAATCCTATCCTTTTTTAATGGAAAATGTTGATTTTAAACTCGGCTGCTTGGAAAGACTCAAGGGAAAACATCATATTAATCAAATTATTGAAAAAAATTTCAAAATACTTTGACTTAACATTTCGATAAGTGAACATAATTTTATAAATGTTTAAACAAGTTTTACATAATTTCTTTAAATATTAAAAAACAATCATTGTTTCCAATGTTTTGTTAGAATTAGGTGAATAATTCTTGTTTTGGAAAAAAATAAACTTTATTTTTGTTCAAAGTTATATTAACAAATGTTCATTTATTGTGTTATATTTATAAGGCATTAAGAGGGAAATGAAAGCGTTAACGCCAAGGAGAGGAATGGAAAACTAATTGCTATGTTAGTCTAATTTTTTCTCTGCCCTGCTTCTGTTCTTGAATATTTACTTTAGAGGCTGACCGGGTTTTGATTGTAAGCCTTTACAGATTAACATTCTTTATTTTAGTAAAGAATAGTTGGCAGGAATATTAACTATTATTAAATCTTATTTATCACTCAACTTAGATTTGGAGGCAAAGTATATGTCAATCTTAATTGCAATCGTAGGTATCCTGGCCCTTTTAGGCATTGCCTGGATTATGTCCAACGATAAGAAAAACATTAACTATCGTGCAGTCGCCATCATGCTGGCTGTGCAGTTGTTCATAGCATGGTTTATGCTGAATACCTCAATTGGTCAGAAAGTATTGCAGCAAATTGTTAATGTATTTAACAAAATACTTTCTTTCGGTAACGAAGGAATTGCATTTGTTTTCGGTGATCTGGCAGGGAAAAACTATTTCTTTATCAACGTTCTAATGATGATCGTTTTCGTGTCGGCCTTGCTATCGATTTTAACTTATACAAGAATCTTGCCGTTTGCGATTAAATACATTGGAGGAGCAGTTGCCAAGGTTACTGGCCTTCCTAAAATCGAATCCTTCGTAGCGGTTAACTCAATGGTATTCGGCGATACTACCGCGATTCTTTCCGTGCAATCTCAATTGCACAAACTTTCGCCAAACCGTTTATTTATTGTTGTAACGTCTTCATTGGTAGCTGTTTCTTGCTCGATTTTGGGTGCTTACATGCAAATGATACCTGCTGAGTTTGTGCTGGTGGCTTTGCCGATTAACATATTCTCCGGATTGATTCTTTCATCAATGGTTGCTCCAGTATCGAAAGAAGAGGACGAGGATATCGACATAAAAGAAATGATTCCTGAAAAATCATTATTTGAAGCCATCGGAAACGGTGCATTGATTGGTGGTAAAACCGCCCTAATCGTTGGTGCGATGCTCATCACTTATATTGGCTTACTTGAGATGCTGAACTTCTTCCTTGATAATTTAGTAGGATTATCCTTCCAGGGAATCCTTGGATATATTTTTGCTCCGATTGCCTTCATCATGGGGATTCCTACATCTGAAATTGTCAGGGCGGGTTCTGTAATGGGTACTAAAGTCGCTGCAAATGAATTTGTTGCCATGCTTGACTTTATGAAAATGATTCCGGACATGTCACCGAAAACAGTAGGTATCGTGTCGGCATTCTTGATTTCTTTTGCTAACTTCTCTTCAATTGGAATTATTCTGGGAACAGTACAAGCGATCAATGGTGAACAGGCAAGCAGGTTGGCTAAGGTGGGTTTAAAGGTATTGTTAGTGGCTACAATGGGTTCCGTCTTAACTGGAACGATCGTAGGACTATTCCTGTAAAAATAGATGTGATAAAAAAAGGATCCTCTTTCTCCTATTTCAAAGGTGAAAGGGGATTTTTTTTGTTTTACTCTGGGGAATTCGCATTCCGTGGACCCTTAGTAATGACGAGGTCTGGAAGAAAACACATCGGCTGATTCAAATTGGATGTGGCCATTATATGGCTCTTTCGTTTCTGTTTATTGGAATGGAGGGGTGTGATCTATAATGTGAATGTCCTGACTATCAACGCACCATATATTTATTCTTTCTTTTATTCAAAAGATGGCAAAAGATGTTACCGAAACAAAAAATGGACAATCCAAAAGGACTGTTTTTTTTTATCTTTTAATTCAAAAAATTAGCCAAAAGGGGTATGATAGAACATATAAAATTCGGAAGACGAAATAACGGTAATGGGATACAGGGGGGATTCATCTTCATGAGTATATTTTCATTTATAAAACCATATCGCATCCCTATTGCGATTGCGCTTAGCTTGATGCTCGTTGAATTGGCAGTTGAACTTGTCCAGCCGCTTTTGATTGCAAAAATCATCGATGAGGGGATAGTTGCCAGGGACCTCGACACGGTCGTCAAATGGGGCGGTGTCATGCTTGGAATCTCTTTTCTAGCTTTTGCATCAGGTATTGCCAATTCGTTTATCGCTGCACATGCAGGGCAAAGTTTTGGCTTTGACCTTCGTGAAAAGCTTTTTTCGAAGGTCCAGGCTTTTTCCTTCACGAATTTCAGTCATTTTCCATCCTCTTCCTTGATCACGAGGATCACCAATGATGTGACCCAGCTGCAGAATACCTTTTTCATGAGCCTCCGGATTGCGATGCGTGCACCACTGCTGGTGATCGGGGGAATCATCATGGCGATGACGGTTCATGTAAAATTGGCCCTGCCATTTGTCATCATCATCCCGCCTCTTTTAATTTTCCTCATTTGGATCATGACAAAGGCAGCAGGTTTGTTCAAAAGTGTCCAAAAGCGTCTCGATAAAGTGAATAGTGTAATGAGAGAAAACCTGGTGGGCATGAGACTGATCAAAGCTTTTGCAAGGGGGAATTACGAGGGCACAAGATTTTCAAAAGCCAGCACTAAACTAAAGGATCGAACTGTATTTGCTTTAAGGGTTACTGAGGTAACCATTCCAGTACTTCTTCTATTCATGAACCTGAGTGTTATTGCCGTTCTCTGGTTTGGTAAAATAGACGTTCAGTCAGGTAGGGTGTCAGTTGGCGAAGTGGTTGCGATTGTGAACTACGCTGCGAGGATTACAGCTGCTTTTTCAATGTTTTCATGGATTATCATGGTATTTTCCCGTGCAAGGGCGTCGGCTGAGCGTGTAACCGATGTGATGAACGAGGAAATCGATCTTGAAGATACTGCTGGCAGCCGGGATGGTTACGAAATTACCAGGGGTAAAGTTGAGTTTGATAAGGTTTCTTTCCAGTTCCCCAACACCAACATCCCAATCCTCCAAAATTTATCATTCACAATTAACCAGGGAGAAACAGTGGCTGTCCTGGGAGCTACCGGAGCAGGAAAAACAGCCATGTTCCAGCTTATCCCGCGGTTGTATGATGTCACCAGCGGCGAAATCCGGATCGATGGCAGGAACATAAAGGAGATGAAGCTTAAAAGCCTAAGGGAGGGAATCGGATACGTACCACAGGAGGCATTACTATTCACCGGATCCATAAAGGAGAATTTAGCGTGGGGTAAACAAGAAGCTGCTGATGAGGAATTAGTGAAGGCAGCATCTGACGCACAAATCCATGAAACAATTCAGAAACTGCCAAATCAGTACGATACGCTTCTTGGGCAAAAAGGCGTCAACCTTTCAGGCGGGCAAAAGCAGCGATTATCCATCGCCCGGGCTTTGATTAAAAACCCTAAAATCCTTCTGCTTGATGACAGCACAAGTGCGCTCGATTTAAAAACGGAAGCCAAACTGCTGGATGCTATAAGCAAATATCAGTGTACGACGATTATCATTACACAAAAGATCAGCACAGCGAAGGAAGCTGATAAAATTCTTCTGCTGGAAGACGGAACCTTGATAGGCTGCGGAAACCATGAATATTTGCTGGAGAATTCTTCACTTTACCAGGCAATATACAACTCCCAGTTCGGGGAGGTGAAGGCAGGGTGCTAAAAAAACAAAAAGAATATAAGGCAGACGAAAACAAAAGTATGGCAAGGGGAGTTGGAGCTACCATCAGAAGAATATGGTCCTACCTTGCAGACCAAAAGAGCCTGCTGATCCTGGTGCTTTTGATGGTGGTAGCAAGCTCAGCGCTTGGATTATTAGGTCCATTCCTTATCGGCTGGGGAATCGATAAGTATTTTGCGACTGATTCTACAGATGGATTCCTATGGCTGTTACTTGGCCTGGCTGCAGTTTACCTGTTCCATTCATTATCATTGTGGTTCCAAAGCTACTGGATGATTGGAATCGCCCAGAAGACTGTCTATACAATGAGGAAACAACTATTCAATCATTTTCATAAGCTCTCGATTGATTTCTTTAACAAACGCCAGCATGGCGAACTCATGAGCAGGGTTACAAATGATATTGAAAATGTCAGCGCAACGCTGAATTCCTCCGTCATCCAGATTTTTTCTAGTGTTCTTACCCTTGTGGGGACGTTAGCCGTTATGATCTGGCTGAGTCCTTTACTAACCCTGGTGACCATGATTATCGTCCCGCTGATGTTCGTGGGGATGAAATGGATTACGAGCAGGACTGGAAGACTGTATAAAGAACAGCAGCGACGGCTTGGTGAGATGAATGGGTATATTGAGGAAACCATTTCTGGCCAAAAAATCATTAAATCCTTTTCGCAGGAACCAAAAGTCATTGAAGAGTTCCGTGTGAAAAATCAGCAATTGAAGGAATCAGGTTACTGGGCACAGACTTTTACCGGTTTCATTCCGAAATTGATGAATATGCTCAATAACCTCAGTTTTACAATAGTGGCAGGCGTTGGCGGCTTCTTCGCCTTAAAAGGATATGTAACGATAGGTACAATTGTTATCTTTTCAGAATACTCCCGTCAGTTCACAAGGCCACTCAATGACTTATCCAATCAATTCAATACCTTGCTTTCTGCTGTAGCAGGTGCCGATCGGGTTTTCGATATCATTGATACGGAAGAAGAGGCTGTTGATGAAAAAGGAGCTGAACCACTGCCAAACATCTTAGGGAAGGTCGAGTTCAAAGACGTATCTTTTTCTTATGAAAAGGGGGGAGATACGGTATCTGATTTGAACTTCATTGCAGAACCCGGCCAAACCGTTGCACTAGTTGGCCCGACTGGAGCAGGCAAATCAACAATCATAAACCTGGTATCGCGATTTTATGAACCTGATCAAGGAATGATTTTAATTGATGGGCACGACAGTAAAAAAATCACCCGTGAAAGTCTGCGAAAGCAAATGGGTTTTGTCCTCCAGGATTCATTCCTGTTCCAGGGGAGCATCAGGGAGAATATCCGCTATGGAAAATTGGATGCTACCGATGAGGAAGTAGAGAAAGCGGCAAAGGCAGCGAATGCCCATACCTTCATACAAAGATTGCCTGAAGGATATGAAACAGAGTTGAACCAGGATGATGCCGGCATAAGCCAGGGGCAAAAACAGCTTCTATCCATTGCCAGAGCCATCCTTGCTGACCCTTCGATATTGATACTCGATGAAGCAACAAGCAGTATTGATACGATTACAGAACTTAAAATTCAGGAAGCACTCCAGCATTTGCTGAAGGGAAGAACTAGTTTCATTATAGCCCACCGTTTGAATACGATAAAAAGTGCCGATCGGATTATCGTCATAGAAAGCGGGCAAATTATTGAAAAAGGCAAACATGATGAACTGCTGGCTCAGAAGGGGTTTTATTATGAACTTTATACAAGCCAGCTGGAAAAAAAGAAAATGTTGATGAATTATTAGCGAGGAGCCTAGGGCTCCTCTTTTATTCGATTTGAGTAATCTGGGGGGCTGTTTATATGACAAATTTCCCGGGGAATAGAGGATTCATGAAAACTTTGTCGTATTCCTAAATGAAGATACCATTTATTGGCCTTATTCCTTAATTTAACTCTCTTCGAATGGAGAAGATAAAAAATGCTTGCCGAGAAACTCCTGTTAAATGTCTTGATCATTCTGTTGCCAATCTTTATTCATAGTGTTCTTTCTGACGATAAGAGGGTAGGGAACTCCCCGTTTTTATGCGGGGTCCTGCAAAGTTTCGCCTTATTTCTGTCGCTTATGTTTTCATACAAAGAAGGGGGCTTATACTGGGATCTTCGCTATGTCCCGATGGTGCTTGCTTTTCTGTATGGGGG
Organism: Mesobacillus jeotgali; assembly: GCF_900166585.1. Classification (NCBI taxonomy): domain Bacteria; kingdom Bacillati; phylum Bacillota; class Bacilli; order Caryophanales; family Bacillaceae; genus Mesobacillus; species Mesobacillus jeotgali. Next base: position 782,185 of record NZ_FVZC01000007.1, read on the forward strand.
CCGGATTGCAGGGGGCATGGTTTTAATTACCTATCTCGCAACAAGAACTTTTATGGGCGGTGATATCCTTCTCGGTTATGCAAGCGGTTTTCTGGCTGCAATTGTTCCATTCCTGTTCTTGAAAAGATTTTGGAATCTGGATGCAAAAAGGAGAGTAAAAACAGCTGTTATTATAGGATTTTGGCCATCACTTTCCATGCTTGTAATCCTGATAACCAATATTATAATCAATGAAGCCAAAGGAGAAGACTCTAATAAAATTCTGATGAATGTAGCGATCTTCGGTATCATCCAAATATTCGCCGTTTGGGTGACAGCAATCCTGAATGAGGCGATGATTGAAAAGGATTTAATGAAGAAAGAAATCCTGAGGGCAGAAAAACTCAATACTCTCGGTGAATTGGCAGCTTCCATTGCACATGAAATCAGAAATCCGCTCACAGTGGTAAAAGGATTTCTGCAAATGATGCACAAGCAAGAAAAGGGAGATAATTATTACTATTTAAGTCTGGTGCTTACCGAACTCGGCAGGGCTGAGTCCATCATTAATGATTATCTGAATTTTGCCAAACCACAATTCGAGAAGCTGGAAGACGCCAAACTCGCTGAAATTATTACAGAGGTCACGTTACTTCTTGAAGCCTTCGCAGCAAAAGAAGGAGTACAGGTGAATGTCAAACTTGATTGGGATGTATACGTCAAAACGGACCGAAACCAGTTGAAACAAGCTCTTGTAAACCTTATAAAAAATGCGATAGAAGCCACAGAAGAAGGCGGCGAGGTGCACATCAGCCAGGCTTCAGCAGGTCAAGAATCATATGTAGTCATTTCAGATACGGGTAAAGGAATGGATCAGGACCAGCTAGCGCGTCTAGGCACGCTTTTTTATACAACAAAAGATAAGGGTACCGGACTTGGTACATCCGTTTCAATCAAAATCATTGAGACGATGGGCGGATCCATTTCATTCAAGAGTGAAAAAGGCGTTGGAACGGAAGTAACTATCATACTCCCTACATATAAAACATCGTTCTTAGAGGGGCAGAATAATGCAAAACTTAGTACAATAGTTAAACAATGACCCAGTGGACTCTATATTTGTCCAAGGGTTGTTTTTCTTTATGAACATATCACTGATGAATTGATTTACGTGATTCCAGGTATAAAGCCTGAAGAAACTTCTTAATGTTGGATCGGGGAGCAATTGAACATGTCTCTGTTTTGCCCTCTAACTCCAGCATCTTCATGCGAACCTGCTCATAGTCAAAAAATGAACTGCTGTAATGGTCAAATTTCGGGTTTGAATAATCAGTCAAACCTAATGAGGCTAGATGTTCCAAAGCTTGTTGAAGTGCCCTGCGAACTCGCTGTTCACCAGCTTTCATCTCTTTTCGGACTTCGGCATTCGAAGCATTTGGCCCTAATCGTTTTTTCATAATCTCTTCAAATAGATCCTTTAAAGGCGGGGTCTCTTTGATTCCCTTCTGCTCATGTTCGTAAAGTATATTTAACAGGTCTAGGAGGTCTTTATTGCCGCTTTCACTGATGATTCCCAGTTCGAACAGTATATTCTTCCCTGAGCTGACTATCGAATATGTCCTTTTAGGTGAACTTATATTTGTCTTTAATCCGGGAAGCATGTTCAGCGATCGCTGGATTTCCAAAAGGGATTTTTTAAGTGACAGGTTATCACATACTTTTTTGATTACACTTGAGACTTCAAGCTTGTTAAGCGGTTTGGTAATATAATATTCAACACCAAGTCCATAAGCCTCACCAATCAGTTCTTTCGATTCCACTTGAGAAATCATAATAATCTTTCCAGTGAATGAAGGACCTATTTCTTTAATTGTTTCCAAACCATCACGATTTGGCATCAGTAGATCAATCAGTAATATATCAATATTCTTAGCTTCGAGTATATCAGCATAAACCTCAGAACCATCTTCCGCCTCTCCTTCTACTGTGCCGAAATCCTGCTCTTCAACGATTGTGGCCAGCATGGCTCTAATTGCTGTTGAATCATCCACAATAAAAAACCTCATTATGATTAACCTCCTTGTGTAAGACTTCGAATTGGAACTTCGATGCTGAAAATGGTATTAAAGCCAATGCAGTTCTCATGTTCGATTTTTATTCTTCCATCAATATTTTCAATTGCATTCTTGACGTAAGATAGTCCGATACCGTTGGAGGCCGCTCCTTCATGATTGAACTTAGTTGTGAACCCTGGCTCGAAAACAAGCTGTCTATTTCGAATTGATATGCCTGGTCCGTTATCCTTTACCTGGATAATCACCATATCTTGATTGCGATTTACATCTAATTGGATGATACCCGAATGGTGAACTGCTTCGACTGCGTTTGCAACAAGGTTATTGATAACAGACATTAGCATGAATGTATGATAGGGAGGGTGCTCTCCAGTAACGAAACTTGTAATTTCAATAGATTTTCCTAATGTATCAGCATAATTTCCATTTGCTTTTATGATTACCTGCAAAATTTCTTCAATATCCAAAAAGTCACTCAGGTTCTCCTTGACCATTAACTTTATCAGTCCGGCATAAATACGCTGGTTGTCTTTTTTGATTTCGTGCAACTCACCGGCAATCTTAAGCGCTGAGTTAGCTTGTTTTTCCTGCTGCTCCTCCTTTAATTCCTTATATAATGAATAGCATTGAGAAGTTAAATATTCGGCATTTTTCATCGTTTTCTTTAGCTGAATCATTTCTACATATAAATTCGATATTAACATCAGCATTTGTTCATTTCGTTTCTTTTGCTGCCCTTCAGATAATCTGGCTTCTCTAATGACAAGAATATTGAAAAAGCCTAATACAAAGAAACTACGGATAAAGGCAATAATTCCAATGGTCAAGAAAGTGCTCAGATTGATCGGAGAATGTGAGAGTAATGAACGAAAAAAGATTTCGATCATGCTTGCAGTAATCTCAACAATGACCCCAAGCAATCCAACCAAGAAAGGTTTACTATATAGTGTATGAATCTTAAATAAATAGAAGAGCAGTGCAAAGGTCAAATAATAAAAGAAGACAGGGAAGTGTAAAAGAAATGCTTCCTTAAGGATGTAGATATTCTCAGAAAAGCTGAACAAGGCAACCCTAAAAAGCACTACTGCCAATCCGGCAGCCATTCCAGCCAATAATGGATGCAGTTTTTTTGACCATAACAAAATGAAGAAAAAAATCGGCGTTCCTAAACTAACCCTCATATCACCTTCAAAAGGATAGAACTTCAATTCCCCTCCAATCGGAACGGCAATCATTATCGCTATATATAAGAACAGCTTTTCTTTCATGCTTCCACCTCTTTTCATTTCAATCTTGTTTTAAGACTCATATTCTTCATGTGGACAATACTATTTTAATCGAGCCATGATGTGTTGGCTTGTTTAATTTTGACAATATTATTAAGAACCGCATTGCCTTTGTTACTTTTTGTAGTATTCAGTAGGGCGGAATATAAAATAAGAATGTAAAGGAAAGGAAGCAACTTAATGCAGGATTTAATTAAGATGAGGCTAGTATAATTTGATTTGTGAAAAACTTCACAATTAGTAAGGGCAGGTGGTATTTGCTGTTATAAAGCTGACATCACAGCTGTTTGGATTATAGGCAGGTTAGAAAAATTTTGTATAAGGAGGTAACAAAAATGTTCTGGGTTCAATTTTTAATTGTAATGACATGTATCTTTATAGGAGCACGGCTCGGCGGTGTTGGGCTTGGCGTCATGGGAGGCGTAGGTCTTGGGATTCTGGTTTTTGGTTTTGGGCTTCAGCCCACATCAGCCCCGATCGATGTAATGTTGATGATTCTGGCCGTCATTACAGCAGCTGGTGCTCTTCAGGCAGCTGGCGGAATGGAATATCTGGTCTATCTCGCTGAAAAGGCACTGCGAAAAAATCCTAAATGGATCACATTCATTGCACCAATGGTCACATATATATTCACTTTCTGTGCTGGTACCGGCCATGTTGCCTATTCTGTACTTCCGGTTATTGCTGAGGTATCAAGAGAATCAGGCATTCGTCCAGAAAGGCCAATGTCAATTGCCGTTATAGCTTCACAACAAGCCATTACAGCAAGTCCGATATCGGCGGCGACTGTTGCATTGCTGGCATTGCTTGCAGATTTTAATATTAGTTTAATGCAAATCTTAATGATCTGTGTTCCTTCAACATTCCTTGCATGTATGGCGGCTGCATTCGTAGCAAGCAAGATGGGCAAGGACTTAAATATGGATCCTGATTATCTCGAGCGTTTGGAGGAAGGTCTTGCACCGATTAAGAAAGATAAAAAAGAATTCGTTGCAAATGCTGGTGCAAAGCTTTCAGTATACCTATTCTTATTGGCAGCGGTGTTAGTTGTCATTCTTGGTTCGTTCCAGGAATTACGTCCTGGATGGGAAATTGAGGGTGTATTCACCAGGATGAGCATGCCGGCTGCAATTGAAATTGTCATGCTGACTATAGCAGCCATGATCATCCTGTTCGCAAAACCCAAAGTAGAAGATATTGTTTCAGGCAGTGTATTCAAGGCAGGTGCTGCAGCAGTTGTAGCCATTTTTGGTATTGCATGGATGGGGGATACATTCTTCCAGGGAAATATGGCACTGATTTCTGGATCTATATCAGATCTTGTCACAGCAGCTCCGTGGTTGTTCGCTATTGCACTATTCGCGCTCTCCATCCTTTTGTACAGCCAGGCTGCAACAGTCAGGACTCTAATGCCGCTTGGTATAACACTAGGCATTAATCCAGCCTTATTGATTGCAATGTTCCCGGCGGTGAACGGATACTTCTTCATTCCGAACTATCCCACTGTAGTTGCGGCAATTAACTTCGACCGGACTGGAACAACCAGGATTGGTAAGTATATCTTGAACCACAGTTTCATGGTGCCTGGTCTGGTTGCAACGATTGGTGCAGTCGGAATCGGTATTTTGTTAAGCACGATTATTCTTTGAAGATGAACTTCAGGCAGCCGTTCGGATTATGGGCGGCTGCCCATTATCAATAGAAACGGGGTTGTTTGAAATGATGGATCAATTTAGGGTAGAAAAAGATTTTTTAGGAGAAAAGCTAGTTCCTTCTGATGCTTACTACGGTGTGCAGACTATGCGGGCAATAGAGAACTTTCCAATTACAGGGTCAAGGATTGATGAATCTCTAATCAAGGCAATGGCTGTTGTGAAGAAGGCTGCCGCGCTGGCGAATGCCGATATTGGCCAATTGGATCGAAGGATTGCCGATGCTATTTCTCTCGCGGCAGACGAAGTCATAAATGGAAAACTTCATGATCAGTTCATTGTAGACCCAATTCAGGGGGGCGCTGGTACCTCAATCAACATGAATACAAATGAAGTGATTGCAAATCGTGCACTTGAACTGATTGGAGAAGTGAAAGGGAATTACAAAAGGATCAGTCCGAATACGCATGTGAACATGGCTCAATCGACCAATGACTCCTTTCCTACTGCTATTCATTTATCCACACTAATGACACTTAATCAATTGATTGAAGCAATGGAAGAACTGCATGAAGGCTTCATGTCTAAAGCAAATGAGTTTGATGGAATCATCAAAATGGGGAGGACCCATTTGCAGGATGCTGTGCCAATCCGGCTTGGGCAGGAATTTGCAGCGTATGCAAGAGTCCTAAAAAGAGATATTAAGAGGGTCAAGACTACAAGAGAGCATTTATATGAAGTGAACATGGGAGCCACTGCCGTTGGTACAGGGCTCAACGCTGATCCCGATTATATCGAGAAAGCTATCGGGTATTTGATTGAGTTTACCGGACTGCCGTTATCTGGTTCTGAAAATCTAGTGGACGGAACACAAAATACAGATTGCTATATTGAAGTTTCGGCCGCGTTAAAAGTTTGTATGCTGAACATGTCAAAGGTTGCCAATGACTTAAGGATGATGACATCCGGACCGCGATGCGGATTTGGTGAGATTAATCTTCCTGCACGCCAGCCTGGCTCTTCCATCATGCCGGGGAAGGTAAACCCGGTTATGGCTGAAGTCCTTAATCAGAGTGCTTTCCAGGTTGTCGGAAATGATTTGACAATCAGTATGGCATCAGAAGCCGGCCAGTTTGAGCTGAATGTCATGGAACCTGTTATAGTGTTCAACCTTTTACAATCTATTAAAATCATGACAAATGTCTTCAATGTATTCCATGAACATTGCTTGAGAGGCATCACAGCCAATGTCGAGAGGCTGGAAGCTTATGTGAATAATAGTGTCGGTGTGATCACAGCTATTAATCCTCATGTTGGATATGAAACAGCCGCGTCCGTTGCAAGAGAAGCCATAGTCGCCAATAGAGCAGTCCGTGATATTGTTCTTGAACGAGGTGTATTAACAGCAGAGGAGTTAGATACCATCCTTAATCCATTTGAGATGACCCATCCTGGGATAGCAGGCAAGGAATTAATCGAAAGGAAAAATCAAAGAGAAGCCGTTTTGCTTTAAAGAGTGCATGAAAAGGAGGCAGATTGATGTTAGAGCGTGGAAAAAATCAGCATTTATATCGAAAACTACATTCATTGTCAGGAATCATCCCAGTAGGGGTGTTCCTGACTGTTCACTTATTTGTGAACTATACAGCAACTTGGGGGCAGGATGCTTATAACATTGCTGCAGGAATTATGGTGAATCTGCCATTCAAATACTTCCTTGAAGCGTTTATTATTTTTATCCCGATGTATTTCCATGCAATATACGGCCTTTATATTGCGCTTCAGGCTAAGAATAATGTTGGAAGATATGGATATACGCGGAATTGGAGGTTCTTTTTACAAAGACTTACGGGAGTGATTACCTTTATCTTTGTCACCTGGCACATTTGGGAAACGAAAATCCAGGTGGAGTTTTTTGGCGCAGAGGCGAACTATCATTTGATGGCCAACATTGTAAATGACCCATTTTCACTGACTCTTTATATTATAGGAATTGTTTCAGCGGTATACCATTTTGCAAATGGTATCTGGACCTTCCTGATTACTTGGGGAATCACTGTATCGCCTAAATCCCAAAAAGCTTCTTCATATATTACTTTCGGTTTATTTGTCGTACTATCCATCATTGGTGTACGCGCAATTTTAGCATTTGCTTAATAGTTGGATAGGAGGGCATTCATATGAGTAAAGGAAGAATCGTGATTGTAGGCGGAGGGCTTGCAGGGCTTATGGCAGCAATCAAGATTGCCGAGAAAGGAACTATGGTCGATTTATTTTCAATCGTTCCTGTGAAAAGATCGCACTCGGTCTGTGCGCAAGGCGGTATCAATGGAGCAGTTAATACTAAAGGGGAGAACGATTCTCCGTGGGAACATTTTGACGACTCTGTCTACGGAGGGGATTTTCTTGCCAATCAGCCACCTGTAAAGGCCATGTGCGAAGCGGCACCAAAGATCATTCACATGTTTGACAGGATGGGAGTCATGTTCAATCGCACTCCAGAAGGTCTGCTCGATTTCAGGAGATTTGGCGGTACGCAACATCACCGTACTGCATTCGCTGGTGCAACAACCGGGCAGCAGCTGCTCTATGCATTGGATGAACAGGTGAGGATGTTTGAAACCAAAGGACTGGTAACGAAATATGAGAACTGGGAATTTGTATCGGCAATTTTAGATGATACAGGGGTCTGCAGAGGAATTACTGCGCAAAATCTCAGGACTATGGAAATGAAAGCATTCAGCGCAGATGCTGTCATTATAGCAACTGGAGGTCCCGGGTTAATTTTTGGAAAATCAACGAATTCCACGATTAATACCGGATATGCTGCTGCAAGGTTATATGAACAAGGCGCTTTGTATGCTAATGGAGAATTCATTCAAATCCACCCAACAGCCATACCTGGTGATGATAAAAACCGCTTAATGAGTGAATCTGCACGTGGGGAAGGAGGGCGTGTCTGGACGTACAAAGAAGGAAAGCCTTGGTATTTCCTTGAGGAAAAATACCCTGCTTATGGAAATTTAGTGCCCAGGGATATCGCGACCAGGGAAATTTTCGATGTGTGCGTGAACCAAAAGCTGGGGATTGATGGAGAGAACAAAGTCTATCTGGATTTGTCACATATAGATTCACGCCAGCTTGATATAAAGCTGGGAGGAATTATGGAAATTTATGAAAAGTTCATGGGAGATGATCCGCGGAAGGTGCCGATGAAAATTTTCCCAGCTGTCCATTATTCTATGGGGGGACTATGGGTAGATTACCAGCAACAAACAAAAATCCCGGGTTTATTTGCCGCAGGGGAATGTGATTACTCACAGCACGGTGCAAACCGCTTAGGCGCCAATTCATTGTTATCCGCTGTCTACGGAGGCATGGTTGCTGGTCCTTCTGCCCTGGAATATGTATATGGACTGGATAAATCTGCAGGTTCGCTTTCTTCCAGCTTCTACGACAAATTTGTTCAGGAAGATGAGAGAAAATACAATGCCATCCTTAAAATGGATGGAAACGAAAATTCCTATCTTCTCCATAAGGAGCTAGGGGAATTGATGACAGCAAATGTAACGGTTGTCCGTGAAAATAAAAAACTGAAAATGACTTACGAAAAACTTCACGAGTTCAAGGAGCGTTTTCAAAGAATCAATATTGAAGATACGGCAAAATGGAGCAATTCAGGGGCGTCATTCACTAGACAGTTGGAAGGCATGATTAATTTAGCACATGTTATTACCAAGGGAGCATACCAGAGGAATGAAAGCCGTGGAGCCCACTATAAGCCGGAGTTTCCAGAGAGAAATGATGAAGAGTGGCTGAAAACAACGATGGCGAGATTCAATGAAAATTCGAAACAGCCAGACCTGTTTTATGAGGATGTTGACGTGTCTTTGATAAAGCCAAGAAAACGTGACTACACAAAATCCAAGAAGGGAGTAAAATAATCATGTCATCCCACGACAAAATCCATTTGATGATTAAACGGCAAAAGGATGCGAGCGCCACTCCTTATCTTGAAGAGTTTTACGTACCATACCGATCGAATATGAACATCATTTCAGCCTTAATGGAAATACAAAAGCATCCAGTCAACCGAAAAGGGGAGAAGACGACTCCAGTAATCTGGGAATCCGTTTGTCTTGAAGAAGTTTGTGGAGCTTGTTCAATGGTTATCAACGGGAAACCAAGGCAGGCATGTTCCTCATTAATTGACCAGCTGGAGCAGCCAATCAGAATTGAGCCATTGAGCACATTTCCTGTTATGAGAGATTTGGCAGTAGATCGTCAACGTATGTTTGATTCCTTAAAAAAAGTAAAAGCGTGGATACCTATTGACGGTACACATGATTTAGGGCCAGGGCCAAGAATGTCAGAAAACACCAGGGAATGGGCATACGAACTCTCAAAGTGCATGACGTGTGGCTGCTGCCTTGAAGCCTGTCCAAATGTCAACAATCAATCACCATTTATTGGACCTGCTCCGCTATCACAAGTCCGTTTATTTAATGCCCATCCTACAGGAGCTATGCATAAGGCAGAACGGATTGCAGCTATCATGGGAGAAGGAGGAATCACTACATGCGGCAATTCCCAGAACTGTGTAGAAGTCTGCCCTAAAGGCATCCCTCTGACCACATCTATTGCCCACTTGAATCGCCAGGTAACCCTTCATTCCTTCAAAACTTACTTTGGAGATTATTAAAACAGTATATGAGAAATAAAAAAACTTTAAAAATTAAAAAAGCGAACCGGATCCGGTTCGCTTTCAAGTAACTTGCTACTCCACAAGATGTATAAGAAATCATCCATTTATAAACTTTGCCGCGGTACAAAATTCCACTTGACCATTTTTAACCTAAACGACGCAAGCCCTACCTCTCTTGCATCCTTACGGCTCCGAAGCCGATCCAGTGTGAATAAGTTGTTACCTAAAAATAAAAGCAGAACGCCATTAATTGTTTACATTATATTTGTTGTGATTCAAGTTACTTCTTTTTGGCGAAGCTTATTTATTATATTACATTTTCCTGGTAATGTCAAATGCAATTTACAAATGTTTGAATTCCTTACTGTTTACGTAAATTTTCCTGTGCCATTTTGACGAGCTCCCGAACCATACTTCCTCCCAGCCTGCCGCCAACTTTTCCTGCTTCCCGTGTTGTGAGATTACCGTTATAGCCCTTCTTCAATGGAACACCGACTTCTCTTGCTGTTTCAAATTTTGCATCCTCTGATTTCATTGTTCCAGCTACCTGTGCTTTTAAATCATCGAGTGCTCTCCTGGCTTCCGGTACAAGGATCTTATTCCTTCTTGACATTGGTCATTCCTCCAGTGAATTGAGTAAAATCCTGTTAGTATTATTTGTTATCTATGCGTTTTTTATTGATTAAATAGAGAGATTAAGCCTGATGTTTTGTCTGCATGTAAAAAGGGTAAAATAGTGATAATAAATATCCTCATGTTTATCAACAATTAAAAAGTATATTTGTTAAGTATTCCACAGGTTTATCCACATTATCCACAAAAAAGATGAAGAAAATTAAGTAGGCTTAGAAATCTTTATAATTATATGCTTCCTCAATGTTTATCCACATTATTCACATACTTGTTGATAACCTTTTTTTGAACATTTAGTGAACCTGCTTGTTTAATGATGAAGTTAAGTGTAAAGTAAACGTATCCCGAGTTAGTGAAATATTTCACAAATAAATAATTCCCCTTTGCTAACCGGAAATCTCCCCTTACCCTAAGAGAAAAAGCAGAATCAGTCGATTCTGCTTTTTCTCTTGTTAGGAGGTTATTTTCTTCTGCTTTTTGCACGCTGGTCAGCAGCCTTTGAACGTGCCATGGCTTCGAGGTCTTCATGGTCAGCTAAATCACGATCAAATTCCACATCAAGTCCATCAGATTTCATATTTTTTGGAACTTGCGGAAGGGATGCCTTATTACGATTTCGTGTTTTATGTCCATGTGCTCTTCCCATTCGAAAAAACCCCTTTCAAATTGAAAAGTACGGAAATGATTTATTTCCGTACTTTTATGTTCCTCCAAACGAAGGGGGTTAATGCCTATTATCTCTTTCCATTTGTATAGCCGCCGGCTCTGTCTGCTTTTTTGAATTCACGGCTATATGTAACTTCCTGCATGCTTGATAACGTGTTCTTTGTCGTATCCCTTTTCTTCTTATCCAAAATAAATTCACCCTTTCAAAAATGATTTACCTTACAAGTATTTCCTTGTTGAAAGGGATTAAACAGAATTACTTATCTAAAATTTCCTTTAGAGCTTTTCCTAGGTCAGGATACTTGAACGTAAAACCTGCTTTAAGCAGTTTTTCAGGTATTGCATTCTGACCTTCCAATACGAGCATGCTCATTTCCCCTAGAGCGAGTTTTAATGCAAAAGCCGGGACGGGCAGCCAATGTGGCCGTTCCATTACTTGGGATAAGGTTTTTCCAAACTGATCCATAGTGACCGGGGAAGGAGAAACAAAATTAATGGGTCCCTCCAGGTGTGGATTCTCGATTGCAAAATAAATACTGCGGATGACGTCTTCAAGATGAATCCAGGAGAGCCATTGAGAACCTGACCCAACTTTTCCGCCCGCAAATAATTGGTAAGGTAAGAGCATTCTCGGCAGTGCTCCGCCATTTTTATCAAGAATCAAACCGAAACGGCATAAAACTACCCGGGTACCAAACTCTTTTACCTCGTTTGCAGAAGCTTCCCAGTTTTTTACCGTATCAGCCAGAAAGTCATGACCGGGTCCAGATTGTTCATCAAATTTCCCTGTCAGTGATGTTCCGTAATAGCCCACTGCACTAGCGTTTATTAGAACATCAGGTTTTCTATTTAGTGCCTTGATGATTCTTTTTACTTCAGCGGTTGATTTAATCCGGCTATCCATTATCTTCTGTTTGTACTCTTCAGTCCATCTTCCATTAATCGTCGCACCAGCAAGATTGACTATTGCGTCAATTCCCTCTAGGTCTGCTTCTGGCCGGTCCCCTGGATTCAGCCACTGAACAAATTTCGGATTTTGCCCTTTTTCTTTTACTTTCCGCGTTAAAATAAGCACTTCATGTCCACTATGAACCAATTCACTGCTTAATGCCTTGCCGACTAGGCCTGTACCTCCGGTGATGGCAATTTTCATAAGTTTCCTCCTTACTTCTTCTCTTGTCTATATAGTACTGCTTTTAACATGATAAACCTCCTTTGAATGTGTTAAAGTTTCTTTAGAGGTGAAAAACATATGCCAGTCATTTCAAAAATCTCAGTTCAGAAACACAATAAAGACAGATACAGTATTTTTACCGACAGCGGAAGGGGAGAAGAGTATGCCTTCAGTGTCGACGAAGATGTTTTAATCAAATACAACCTGAAAAAAGGAATGGAACTGGATGACTTTGCGGTGACGGAAATGCTTTTCCAGGACGACATTAGGAAAGCCTATAATACGGCAATCAATTATCTTTCACATCGCATGCGGTCAGAGTCCGAAGTCAGGGAACATCTTAAGAAAAAAGAAATTTCAGATTCGGTCATAAAGGAAGCCATCCATAAATTATATGAATTCAAATTCCTGAATGATGAGGAATTTGCCAGTGCGTTTGTTCGGACACAATTGAATACGACGGATAAAGGCGCTGACGTCATAAAGTTGGAACTAAAGCAAAAAGGGATTGCCCCTGATTTGATCACTAAAGTGGTCGATGAAGTTTCATTTGATGAACAGTTGGAAAAGGCTAGGAAACTCAGTGAAAAATATGCTGTGAAAAACAAGAAGGACTCTTCAAGAGTATTGAAGCAAAAAATTGAGCAGATGCTGAAACGCAAAGGATATTCTTTTTCCATAATTCGTGCGGCTTTGGACGAGACAGAAATAGAAAAAGAAGACGATGCCGAAATGGATGCTTTGAGGATGCAAGGTGAAAAACTGTACAATAAATACAGTAAGCTTCCAGAACGGGAATGCAGGCAGAAGCTAAAGATGGCCCTATATCGAAAAGGGTTCCCAATGGATATGATTGATAAATTCATTTTGGAAAAAGAAAATGAGGAATAAAAAAATCATGACAACTGTCATGATTTCAGTTTGTCGACAAAAGGGGTTCGGAATGCTCTCATTCCGAACCCCTTTTTGAATTTCACCCTATTTTTCATAAAAAATAGACCTTATTATCTTAACTTTTAGGCCATTTCTGGACTTCTCCATGTCCAGTTGGCCATCTTCTTCAAGTTCAAGGCAGCGAAAGTAAGCATCGCCTGCATCGACAATTTTTTAAGTCCCCTCAGGGTTGTCCAACGCATGCCATGCTTTTCTTTTGCATCTGCGAATACACGCTCAATGGTTTCTTTGCGCTTCGCATAGATATCTCTTACTTCTGATTTGTGCCTTAAGTGATCGGCTTCTTCCACATATTCTTGCCAGATATGGCGCGTTACCACCTTTTGGTGGTCTTTGCTTTCTGTGCATTGCGCTAAAAATGGACAGGTAGCGCAGATATGTTTAGGGGATTTATACTCACGATACCCCTCTTTCGTGGTGGTGGAATACCTTAGGACCTCACCGGCAGGGCACAAATAACAATCGTAGAATTCGTCATATACATACTCATATTTACGGAAGAAGCCGTCCTTCGTTCGTGGTCGGGTATAAGGCAAAGCCGGGGTCATTTCGTTTTCTATCAGAAACTTCGTAATCGCTGGAGTTTTATAGGCTGCGTCGGCCGCAACGGCATTAGGCTTTCCAACTTTCTCTATCACTTGTTCTACCAGTGGCTCAAGGATCAGGCTGTCATGCGTGTTACCAGGTGTCACAATTGTCCCCAGGACAAATCCGTTACGATCTGATGCCGCATGGAAAGAGTAGGCAAACTGCTTTGTCCGTTCGTCCTTGACGTAGTACCCACTCTCAGGATCGGTCGTACTTTCCTTGATTTCCTTCGTTTCTTCCTTATCGAACTTATCAGGGGGAAAAGGTTTCTTCCCATGGTCTTCCCGATCCAGATTGATCTCTTCCTGGAGTTTCTCTTGATACGCCCGTGTTTCCTTACGCACTACTTTTTTCTCGAATTTATGTTTATTCGCACTGGCTTTTACGTGGGTTGAATCAATGAAGACGTGTTCTGCACTAATAAGTTTCTTATCAGCTGCGGTCTTAAGAATTCGATAGAAGATCTGTTCAAACAAATCAGTGTCTTTAAAACGGCGTTCGTAATTCTTCCCGAAGGTGGAGAAGTGGGGAACTTTATCATGGAATCCATAACCCAAAAACCAGCGGTAGGCCATGTTCGTTTCTACTTCTACAATGGTCTGGCGCATGGAACGGATGCCGAATGTATATTGAATGAATGAGAGTTTAATCAGAATAACAGGGTCAATGCTTGGGCGGCCTACTTCCGAATACACATCTTTCACCAAGTCATAAATGAAAGAAAAATCTAGGGCAGCTTCCATCTTACGGACTAAATGTTCCTGAGGAACCAGTTGGTCTAAAGCAACCATTTCTAATTGATCTCGTTGGATTGGATTATTTTTCGAAAGCATCTTTATCACCTCAAGCGTTATATATATCTATTTTAAAATAGACTTATGTATAGTTCCACGTTAATTTTGGAAGCCCTGTTGATTGGAGTGGAAGGCGCGTAGACTCCTGCGGGCTCAGCTGGACAGGTGAGACCCCGCAGACGCCAGCGGCGGTGAGGAGGCTCACCGCCAGCCCCGCGGAAAGCGAAGCGCCTGGAACGGAAATCAACAGCCCACATTCCAGCACCAACCAAAAAAGACTGTAGACAAGCTCGATTTCCATCGAGTTTGTCTACAGTCTGAAATCATGACAACTGTCATGATTTTTTGGATTCTATTACAATCTCGGCTTTTTCTAGATTGTCGATAATGATTTTAGCCACTTCTGACGCTGACCGGAATCTTGTCGGGTCTGACACATGTTCACTTTCATCCCAGAAAGGAGTGTTCATCCCGCCCATATAGGCTGCGACAAAGCGAATACCTGTACCTTCATACTCCTTCTGAAGGCTTTCTGTAAAGCCCCTGACCGCAAATTTACTTGAACAGTAGACTGCCTCATTCTTTTTCCCGCGAAGTCCTGCGGTTGATACAATATTGAGTATCAGACCTTCATCAATTTGTTCAAAATAGGGAAGGATAGCCTTCGTCATATGGATGGTCCCGAAAACATTCGTCTGGAACATTTCTTCAATTTCAGTATCAGAGGTTTCGGAGAATGGGCCGAAGTAACCCAGACCGGCATTATTTACAAGACCGTATAGCTCATGCTTTTTACTGAGCAATAAAGCTTTTTCCTTGATATCCTCAATGTTGCGCAGGTCTAGGGGCATGACCGTGGCACTTCCTCCGGATTGTTCGATCTGCTTTTTGACATCGTTTAGCTTATCTTCTGTTCTTCCTGTTAAAATCATATGATAATCCTGTTTCGACAGCAGCAGGGAGAGTTCCTTACCCAGACCTGTGCCGGCACCAGTTACAATGATTGCTTTCATGATAGCCTCCTTAAGATAACATGCTATAATTTAGTTATATCTTAAATGCTTGAATGTTAAAAGCGAGAACAATCCAGGAGTGAATAGATATGGGCAGAGAAAAACGATACAGCGAGATGAATGAATATGAATTGAATCAGGAAATCGCAGGTCTTAGGGATAAGGCCAGGAAAGCAGAACAAATGGGAATGGGCAGTGAACTTGCTGTTTACGAGCGGAAAATTGCTATGGCTAAATCCTATATGCTGAACCCAGATGACTTTAAGCCTGGGGAAGTTTATGGCATTGAAGGCGACCCGGGGTCCTACTTTAAAATTGATTATATGAATGGCGTTTTTGCCTGGGGAGCGCGTCTCAATGGAGATGGAAAGGAAGAGGCACTGCCGATTTCCCTGTTGTTGGAATTGGAGCAAAACCAGAATTAGTTTACATCTGGTTCTGCTCCTGGCTTACTTAAGGAACAACTACACTATGTCATCGGGAGCTTTTAGTGATCCTTAATGACTGCTGAAGTATCATCTTCACGGTGAGATGAAGCATACATGCGCTCCTGCGGATGGGTATTGATGGTACCGTCTGCTCTTGTTGAAGCATACTCCGCTTTTGCGCGAGGCTCGCCCTCGAGCTTGTTGTTATTCTGATTTGGGAAGTTCGTTACTTTATTTCGCATAATGCCCTCCGTGACGGGTGAAATTACGTGTAATGCCAAAATGGCTGCACGCATTCATAGTATTCGAGTAATGATAGGCATTCATAACAACATTAAATATTGGCAAAGGGTGATCAAGATGCAGGAAACTCACGAAAAGCTAGCCAGCTTGCTGCAGGAAAAAAACAGCGGCATCACTTATGAACAGGCCTTGAGGTGGGTAGAGCTTTTATGGAGCGACTTCGAAGCAACCTATGCAAAAGCCGGCCATAAATATATGGGCAGCGAAATGACCGAAAAGGTCGTCCGCCAGTGGGTTGAGAATTATGGCGGCCAGCTGCACGAATTCGTTGCCAGAAATCCAAAGTATAAGCATTTATTGGATGAAGAGTAACTCGTTTATTTGAATCCCCCGTTTTCACGGGGTTTTTGTTTTTTGTCTAGGTGAACGTTTAGCTTAAATGGTTTAGGTATGCACTTTAGATTTGCAGAAATTTACCGACTAGATGGGAAATCTCAATAACCGGTCACATAAATAAAAATTTCTCACCGACAGAGAAGATGAAAAAAGGAGATCGGTCACATGAATAACACATATGTGACCGAAGAGAAGAGGAAACGCGAAGATCGGTCACATAAATAACAAATATGTGCCCGAAGAGAAGGAAAAATGCAGAGATGGGTCACATAAATAACAAATAAGTGCCCGATGAGAAGGGGAAACGCGTAGGTGGGTCACATAAATAACAAATATGTGCCCGAAGAATAGGGGAAACGCGTAGATGGGTCACATAAAGAACAAATATGTGCCCGAAGAGAAGGGAAAACGCGTAGATGGGTCACATAAAGAACAAATATGTTACCGAAGTGAAGGGAATACCTGAAAACCGGCCACTTAACCTGCAGCAATCCCGAACAAATATTCACTTTCCCAAATCGTGACCCCATACCCATACCATGGCTCAGACAAAGTATCCTCCTACCAGTGATCCTTCCAATTTAACGCCCTGCCCACATTCCAACAAAAAAACCGGGTAAAAAACACACCCGGTTTATCCTTCTCCAGGAAGGAATTCTAATTTCTTTCGTAATTTTTCCTCACTGTAAATCCAGCCTGTATAAGAGCTGAGGATTTGCAGGTCCTTGCTCAGGTTCACTACGGCAACAAAAGGGTAGTGTCCATTGCTGCGATAGCGTAAATCAATGAACCTGACTTCGTAAAAATCATCATATTCGTCACATTCCCAACGGTAGACTGGTGAGAAGGATAGGAAAGCTGAAAGGTTTTTATCCTTCTTGGCCGCTTCAAGCACGGGAGTTTCTGGGACCGGGACACGGTTGAACTGATCCAGGATCCGTACATGGCGTTTATGACCACGTCCGACGAAGAACTGATGCTTGTTCATGACTGCAATACGCCAATGGTTGAATCGCATTGTCGGAGCAATAATAATTTCCGTAGCATCAGGAACAATGTTCTCAACCGCACATCTAATCCGATGCTTGACGATAAAACGGTAAATATAGTAGAGCACGAGGATTCCATAAATGGTTAAAAATGTATACCCTGGGTGTGCTCCAAATGCCCAGAGGAACAAACCAACGACATGAAGCGCAAATATAATTGGGTCAAATGTGTTGATGACTCCCAATGCGACCCATTTCGACGAAAACGGCCTTAGTGCCTGGGTTCCATAGGCATTAAAAATGTCGACAAAAACATGAAGGAAAACAGCAATGAATGTCCAAATCCATAAGTGCAGCAAATTTGCTTCCGGATAAAAAAGGTAAATTGCTCCGGAAATCAATAGCGGCCACAGGAGGACAGCTGGAATAGAATGTGTGATTCCTCGATGGTTACGTATATAAACTGCATTATTCCTAAGTTTTAAAACAGTATCTATATCCGGGATTTGTGATCCGACGAGTGTAGCAATCAGTACGCTGCTGGCAGTGATGCTGCTTTCGCTGACTACTGGATCAAGCGTCGCCAACCCGCCAAGAGCGAATCCCATTACAACATGGGTACCTGTATCCATGGAAACGCCTCCTCTTTCAAATTTTTTTTGTTACCAAGTTCATGGCAGGTAAAAGTTCTTGTCACAATGCAAATAATCGTTTACTTTTAAAGGGCTGTACTATTCAGTCCCATTGAAAGTTCATAGGGAGCTGATTAAATGATCCAGATGATTATCCAATATGAAGTAAAACAAAATCTGCTTGGCCAATACGTTCAGGCAATTAATCGAATTTCAGAGATGCTTCCTGATTTTGAAGCTTATATGTTTTCATGCAGCCGGTCGGATGAGCGAAATATATTCATTGAATCATTCTTTGTACCGACTGAAGCTCATTACCATGCATTGAAAAAAATGCGTCTTTCCCGGAAGCATTCAGTATTCGGAATGCTTGAGGACTGCGTTCCGGGAGGACTCGAACGAATTGGCTTTATGGCGATCAAGCAGAAGCGTTAATATTATATTCCCAAATTTCCGGAAAGTTTAACACCTGGAGGAACAAAAGTGGCAACTGACATCAAGAAATGTGTAGATAAAATGGATATAAAATCCTTTCAGGATGACTTAATAGGATGGTTTGTTAATGAGCAGCGAGAACTGCCATGGAGAAAGGATCAAGATCCTTATAAAGTGTGGGTATCAGAAATCATGCTTCAACAAACTAGAGTAGATACTGTCATCCCTTATTTTAATCGGTTTTTGGAGAAATTTCCAACGATAGAGGCGCTTGCGTCTGCCGATGAAGAAAAGGTCTTAAAAGCCTGGGAAGGTCTTGGTTATTATTCCCGTGTCCGCAACTTACAATCCGCTGTCAGGGAAGTGCATCAGAATTACGGAGGCGTTGTACCTGATTCACCAGAAGGTATCTCCTCCTTAAAAGGGGTTGGCCCATACACCGCTGGGGCCATTCTCAGTATCGCTTACGGAAAGCCTGAGCCCGCAGTCGACGGAAATGTCATGAGGGTTTTATCCAGGATATTGCTGATCTGGGATGACATTGCCAGACCTGCTTCACGTAAAATATTTGAAGCTGCTGTCAGGGAAGTTATCTCGCATGAAAACCCATCCTATTTTAATCAGGCCTTAATGGAGCTGGGAGCCCTCATTTGTACACCAACGTCACCTTCATGCCTTCTCTGCCCGGTCAGGGATCATTGCGAGGCTTTCCATGAAGGAGTACAAACTGAACTTCCGGTAAAAACAAAAAAGAAAAAGCAAAAAAACGTCCTGCTTGCGGCTGGTATTTTTAAAGATAGCCAGGGCAAAATCCTGATACGGAAAAGGCCAGAAACTGGTTTGCTGGCAAACTTATGGGAGTTCCCGACTGTTGAATTAAACCTGGAATTCCAAAGGCAGCGAGAGCAGCTGGGGGAACATTTCGAGGAACTTTATGGCTCGTTTCCAAAGATAAATGATTCTTTAGGCGAAATTGAACATGTTTTTTCACATCTTAAATGGAATATTCATGTATTCAGCGGAAGTTTTCAAGATGATATCCCGCAAACCCCGCATTTAAAACTTGTTACCGAAGACGAGATCCAGGAGTTTGCCTTTCCAGTACCTTATCAAAAAATGCTGAAACAGTATATCGAGTTTAAAAAGGCTGACTAACCGCTCTGGTTTGTCAGCCTTCTAATTTAATCGTAGCTGACTTTTGTACCATGGGTGTAATCGGCTTCGCCACGTCCCAGGCCGCCCCTGCGCTCTATTTCTTCAACAATTTCCCTGTGGATCGTCTGTCCCTCAGCATTTAAATATGGTACCATCTGCTGCAAAGAGTGATGGAAAAAGGCAAGCTCACTGTCTTTCCAATCGGTCTTTGACATCATTGAAAGTTCAGTCATATCACGGCCAACGTACATAAGAAATCATCCTTTCAATAAGTATCTTATTGTTATTGTTTTCAGCGATACGGTTTTTTATCAATGCTCTTTCGCTGGACTCTTAATAAAAGCTTGATATAAATAAAATTTTTTTACTGCATATGCAGTTGGGGATTTTCCCGAGAAGTGCTTTTGAAAACCAACGCGTTATCTTTACCAGAAACTATCCAGTCAAAAACCGCTTTTAACAATCTTCTTTTTTGAAGACTTATTGTCATATATACCTGAAAAAGCTAAAATGAAACAAAATTAGCTTTCCGCTTTTAGCAGGAAGAGGATAAGAAAGGAATTTGCACATGACACAAAAAGTAGCACTAATAACAGGAAGCAGCCGTGGAATCGGCAAAGCTGCAGCAATCAGGCTGGCAAAAGAAGGATATGACATTATCGTTAATTATGCACGCAGCAAATCGGCAGCCTTGGAAACAGCGCAGGAAATCGAAGCACTTGGAAGGAAGGCTATGGTCATTAAAGCGAATGTCGGAGACGTCAGTAAAATAAAGACGATGTTCGAACAAATTGACGCAGAATTCGGAAGGCTGGATGTGTTCGTGAACAATGCCGCATCAGGAGTGCTAAGGCCAGCGATGGAATTGGAAGAATCCCATTGGGACTGGACAATGAACATCAACAGCAAAGCATTGTTATTCTGCGCCCAGGAGGCAGCCAGGCTGATGGAAAGAAATGGCGGGGGTAAGATTGTCAGCATCAGTTCACTTGGGTCCATACGTTATTTGGAAAACTACACAACAGTAGGTGTTTCCAAGGCGGCATTAGAAGCACTGACGCGTTATCTGGCTGTTGAACTGGCACGAAAAAACATTGTGGTCAATGCCGTATCGGGGGGAGCTGTCGATACGGAAGCATTGACGCATTTTCCTAACAGAGAAGAGCTGCTTGCAGAGGCTAGAGAAAAAACTCCAGCCGGAAGAATGGTCGATATTGAGGATATGATCAATGCCGTCATGTTCCTTTTAAAGGATGAATCGAGCATGATTCGCGGACAGACAATCATTGTTGATGGCGGTATATCGTTATTAGTGTAAAAACAAAATTTTAGATATTGATTGGTAAAAATTAGTCGGATATTACACCCCGCGGATGGTTAATCTATATTTCGTGGAGGTGATAAACAATGGCAAAACAACCTAACCAAACTCAAGCTGGAACTAACATTCAAGAAGTTCGTCAGCAAAACGCTCAATCTGCTGGACGCCAAGGTCAATTTGGTACTGAATTTGCTAGCGAAACTAACGCTGCAGAAGTACGCCAGCAAAACGCTCAAGCAGCTCGTGGCGGACAAGGCCAATTCGGTACTGAATTCGCAAGCGAAACTAACGCTCAAGAAGTACGCCAGCAAAACCAGCAAGCTGAAGCTCGCAAAAGCCAAAACTCTGGTCAACAGCGTTAATATCACCTAAATGAAAGGCACTCTATTCCAGAGTGCCTTTTCCATTGTAATTGAAACCTGCGTTGCTGTTTCAAAAAGAAGCTGGAGGCCCTGTCTAGCCCAATGCCCGTCCTAGTTAGATACCTTTATTACTTGTACACCCAACTAAATAACACTTCATCCAATTTATACATGGAATTAATAACATTCCATTCGACAAAGGTTCCGATTCCTCTACATAACTAGTCAAAGGAATTTAAAAGCCGCCCAAGAATACAAATAGGAGATAAATTTTACAGGCGGTGGATAAGCATGGATAAATTTAACGAATTGGTATCTACTCAAATGCAAACAATGGAAAAGCTTCTGTATTTGCAATCTGAACTGGAAAGGTGTCAGGAAATCGAAAAACAGCTGGATGCCCTGAAGCAAAGTGCAGAGTTAGAGGAGCTTCGCTTGGAAATTGATCGTAAAAAGCTTGATCTGCAGGAAATTCACCGGATGTTTGAAAAACAGACGGAGGAAGTAATCCATACTTACCAGCAGCTAGCTGTAACTATTCGCTAATAACAGTTAATGTAAGGATAAAAAATGAATTTTTATAAAAATTTAAGCAATTTTAAAGGGCGATCGAGGAAATCGATGGCTCTTTTGTTTTAAATTCTCATGTTAACCGTTATAATAATAAAAAATAGGAATCGTTCTTTGTTGCCTTTTGTCGTTTTGAAGAACTGAGATAAATATACATTTATAGGTTGCAAAGTTTCCGGGAAAGGAAAGTAGGGGAGAAGAACATGGGCGTACCCACAGAAGGTGAACCGATCCAAATCCATAGTTATAAGCATAATGGGCACATCCATCGAGTCTGGGAAGAAACTACCGTCTTAAAGGGCACACAGAATCTGGTAATTGGCGGAAACGATCGGACTGTCGTGACTGAATCAGACGGCAGGACTTGGATTACGAGAGAGCCTGCGATCTGTTACTTCCACTCTCAGCTGTGGTTCAACGTTATAGGCATGATCCGGGAAGATGGCGTATATTATTACTGCAATATTAGTTCTCCATTTATTTTTGACGGAGAAGCACTGAAATATATTGACTACGATCTCGACATAAAAGTTTTTCCAGATATGACGTTTAATCTACTCGATGAAGATGAATATGAACGCCACCGCAAGGAAATGCAGTACCCTGATGTGATTGACAAGATTTTAAAATACAATGTTGAAAAGCTTAAACGCTGGATCAGGCAAAGGAAAGGTCCGTTTGCACCTGATTTTATCGACATTTATTATGAGCGGTATTTAACCTATCGCCGCTGACCATACAGGGTAGACAAGTTTCAGCCTGTTGATTTGAATCAACAGGTTTTTGTTTCGTGCAGATAGAAAGCAAGGAGCTCCATAAGGGGGAACTTTACATTGGGCAGCATTCGCAGATACTTAAAATTCGTAAAACCATATCGGCTGCAAATCATCGGAACAATCATCATCGGAATCCTTAAATTTGCGATTCCGTTAATGATTCCGCTTTTAATCAAGTTCGTCCTGGATGATGTCATCGGCAATGAAACGTTGGCGAAGGATGAAAAAATAGACAAATTGTTTTGGATCATGGGCATCATGATTGTCGTGTTTGTTGTCCTCAGGCCGCCAATTGAATACTATCGTCAATACTTTGCCCAGTGGACCGCCAGCAAAATCCTTTATGACATAAGGGACAGGCTGTTCACACATATGCAGAGGCTCAGCTATAGGTATTATTCCAACACGAGGGCCGGAGAGGTCATCTCAAGGATGATCAATGATGTAGAGCAGACAAAAACATTCGTAATTACAGGGCTGATGAATTTATGGCTGGACGTTGCTACAATTGTGATAGCAGCTGCTATCATGTTCACGATGGATGTTCAGCTAACCTTGGTGTCACTTATCCTGTTCCCTTTTTACGCTTTCTCGGTAAGGTACTTTTTCGGAAACCTTCGGAACCTTACGAGGCAGCGTTCGCAAGCGCTGGCAGAGGTACAAAGCTATTTGCATGAAAGAGTAGCCGGTATCTCCGTTATCAAGAGTTTTGCAATTGAAGATTATGAGCAGACACAATTCGACCGGCAGAATAAAAACTTTTTAACAAAAGCACTGGAGCATACAAGCTGGAATGCCAAAGCCTTCGCCGTGGTCAATACGATTACCGACATCGCGCCGTTGCTTGTCATTGGCTTTTCCGGTTATCAGGTACTCGAGGGCAATCTTAGCATCGGGGAAATGGCCGCATTCATTGCCTACATCGACAGGCTGTATAATCCATTGCGCAGACTGGTGAATTCATCAACGACGCTTACACAATCGATTGCCTCAATGGACCGGGTATTCGAGTTCATGGATGAGAAATATGATATTAAGGATTCTCCTGAGGCCGTCGAATTGAAAAAAGTTCATGGAGACATTTCTTTTAAGAATGTAAGCTTCTCATATGAAGAAGACGGGGAGACCGTCCTTAAGAATTTGAATATAGAAGTTGAAAAAGGGGAAACCATTGCGCTGGTCGGGATGAGCGGAGGCGGAAAGTCCTCATTTGTCAGTCTCATCCCGAGATTCTTTGATGTAACCGCTGGGGAGATTCTACTTGATGGCAAGGACATCCGCTCTTTCAAAGTCCGTTCCTTGCGCGATAAAATAGGGATGGTTGCGCAGGATAATATTTTATTCAGTGAATCGGTGAAATCGAATATTCTTTTAGGCAAGCCAGGTGCCAGTGATGAAGAAGTAATCCAGGCAGCAAGGGCAGCAAATGCCCATGAATTTATTATGAATCTCCCAGAAGGCTATGATACAAAAGTCGGGGAAAGAGGGGTCAAGCTTTCGGGCGGGCAAAAACAACGAGTTGCGATTGCGCGTGTATTCCTGAAGAACCCGCCGATTTTAATTCTGGATGAAGCTACTTCTGCCCTCGACCTTGAGAGTGAACACCTCATACAGGAAGCGATCGAAAAGCTGGCAAAAGACAGGACAACATTTGTTGTAGCCCATCGTTTATCCACGATCACCCATGCTGACAGGATCGTCCTGATTGAACATGGAGAAATCGGTGAGGTCGGCAGCCATGAAGAGTTGATGGCAAAACAGGGCGGTTATCATAGATTATTCCAGGTTCAGCAGCTGGAAAGTTGAATATTTTAAAAAAAGCGAAGCTCATCGGCTTCGTTTTTTTTATTAGGCTCTTTTCGTGAAGATTGTTGTTAACGTGATAAAAGCCATTTTGCAGGTCGGTACTAAGTTGGCAAGCTCTTTTCTCTTATTAAGCGTTAATTTTGTGAAGAAACTTAGGTAATTCCATCCTATTTTGTAGTCAGTAGCAACAAAGTTTGAGAAAAGAGCCTTTTATTAAGAATAAAAGTTTTTCCCTGCTGAAAAAATATAAGCCGAAAGAAAGCCGTAATTATATACTAAAAAAATGCCGATAAACTTTTGTCCGTCTAGTATGTCAAAGCACATACCTCTCCATCTAATGTCTTCATAGGAAGGAAACTAGAAGTTTTCTTATATTCCTGCCAGTTATGCTCCAAAAGACAGATCTAAAATGAATTCAACCTCAATCTTTTAGAAAATCCCTTGTGTCATAGGCTTCGTATCTCTACCCAAAAACAATCTAATATTCTTGTCATAATTTATCAACTTTTAGAATACAAATAGTACCAATTTCCTAATACTATTCAAAATTATTATTATATTTAAATAATTAAGAAAAATCAGTGGACTATTCATAGGCTTTTAATATAAAATGTTTTCACAGAGAGAAGTAGTTTTTATTCAGCAATAATATCTCGGTAATAGAAAGGAGTAGGAAAGTGGTACATGCTCCGGTTTTAGAAGTGAAAAATTTAAGGACCTCATTTTTTACCAAGGAAGGCGAGGTTCCTGCAGTAGATGATGTTAGCTTTTCGGTTAACAAAGGAGAAATCCTCGGAATAGTCGGAGAATCAGGCAGTGGAAAAAGTGTTACCTCTTTATCAGTCATGAAGCTGATTCCACAGCCGCCGGGAAAAATTGCAGGAGGGGAAATCCTGCTCAATGGTGAAGACCTGGTACGCGCTTCGGAGTCGAGGATGAGGGAAATTCGCGGGAATGAAATAGCAATGATTTTCCAGGAGCCGATGACTTCTTTGAATCCTTTATTCACTATTGGTGAACAGCTGGTGGAAGCATTGAAAATACATAAAAAATTAGGTAAAAAGGCGGCAAACCAGCAAGCTGTGGAAATGCTTAAGCTGGTTGGCCTTCCCAGGGCAGAGCAGATCGTAAAAGAATATCCGCACCAGCTATCCGGGGGGATGAGACAGAGGGTCATGATTGCTATGGCACTCAGCTGCCATCCAAGGGTGCTGATTGCTGATGAGCCGACAACTGCACTAGATGTTACCATCCAGGCGCAAATTCTGGCGTTAATGAAGGATTTGAATGAAAAGCTTGATACAGCAATCATCATGATTACTCATGATCTGGGAGTCGTCGCGGAAGTCTGCCAGCGTGTCGCTGTCATGTATGCCGGGAAAATCGTTGAAGAAGGTGTGGTCCAGGATATCTTCAAGAACCCGAAGCATCCCTATACACTTGGTCTCCTTAAATCGATACCTGATATCCGTGAGAAGCAGGAGCGCCTTTATTCGATCCCGGGTAATGTGCCGAAGCCTGGTTCAATTAAAACAGGGTGCCGCTTTGCAGCCAGGTGTGAATTTGTCATGGACAGATGCTTGAGTGAGGATCCTGAACTCTATCAAACTGACAGGCCCGGCCACCGCGTTCGCTGCCTGCTGCATGAGAAGGAGGGGGTAGCCAATGGCAGAAGTACTGTTAAAAGTTGATGGTCTTAAAAAATATTTTCCCATTACAGGCGGTATCCTTGGCAAACAGACAGGGGCCGTCAAAGCAGTTGATAATATCAGCTTCTGGGTGAACAAAGGAGAAACCCTCGGATTGGTTGGAGAGTCTGGCTGCGGGAAGTCGACAACGGGCAGGATGCTCATGCGCCTGATTGACCCGACGGAAGGGCAAGTTGTGTTCGAAGGGAAAGACCTTGTAACCCTCTCAGACAGCGATATGCGCAAAGCTCGAAAGGACATGCAAATGGTTTTTCAGGATCCTTTTGCATCGCTTAATCCTAGGCATACCGTTGAAAAGATCCTTGAGGAGCCTCTCATTGTCCACGGAATCGGGACGAAGAAGGAACGGAAGCAAATGGTGAAGGAAATGCTGGAGGTAGTGGGTCTCAGCAGCTACCATGCAAAAAGATACCCACACCAGTTCAGCGGCGGCCAACGCCAGCGAATCGGGATTGCCCGGGCACTGATGACGAGGCCAAAGCTTATTATTGCCGATGAACCAGTATCAGCATTGGACGTATCAATCCAATCACAAGTTTTGAATCTGCTGGAAGACCTGCAAAAGGAATTTCAGTTGACTTATATTTTCATTGCCCATGATCTTGGTGTCGTAAAACATATCAGTGATAGAGTTGGAGTCATGTATTTAGGCAGACTTGTAGAAATTACAGATGCCGATAAGCTTTATGAAAAACCGCTTCACCCTTATACAAGGGCCTTGCTTTCCGCAGTGCCGATACCAGACCCAGATGTTAAAAGGGAAATGGAACTTTTGACAGGAGACCTTCCAAGTCCGGCAAATCCGCCGCAGGGATGCGCCTTCCATACAAGGTGCAAGGAGTGCATGGAAATCTGCAAGACTGATCGTCCCGAGTTACGGGAAATTGAACCAGGTCATTTTGCTGCCTGCCATCTGTATTCCTGATAATCAGGTATGGGAAATCTTTTCCTGAAATAGAGGAATGCTCGCAGGAAAAACAGCATAGGTGATAAATATTATGGACCGGAATATAGAAACTGGTCTGAAAAAACAAGGGGGAAGAATATGAAAAGGCGTTTTGGATTAATGTTTTTTGCTTTTATCCTAATCCTCAGCATGGGGCTTGCCGGCTGCAGCAATGAATCCGGCGGCAAGAAAACAGGCGGGGAATCTGGTTCTGAGGGCGGATCATCGTCTGGCGGAACACTGGTATTTGGCCGAGGCGGCGATTCCACTTCACTTGACCCAGCTGTAACAACAGAAGGTGAAGCTTTCAAGGTAACAAAAAACATCTATGAAACTCTTATCGAATTCGGTGAGCAGGATACAGAAATTCAACCAGGTCTTGCAGAGGAATGGACTGAGTCTGAAGATGGTTTGAAGCATACACTTAAACTTCGTAAAGGTGTTAAATTCCATGACGGCACTGATTTCAACGCTGAAGCTGTCGTATTCAACTTCGAGCGATGGAAGGCCGGAAATAAGGAACAATTCTATTACTATAATTCACAATTCGGTGATGTAATTAAGGAAGTTAAGGCAGTGGATGAGCATACTGTTGAATTCACATTGAACCGTATTCTTGCTCCATTCTACAAAAACCTTGCGATGTCTCCATTCGGGATTGCCAGCCCTGCTGCAATCGAAAAGTATGGTGATAAGTTCATTGAAAATCCAGTAGGTACTGGTCCATTCAAGTTCAAGGAATGGAAACGCAATGACAAAGTAACACTGGTGAAAAACGAAAATTACTGGGAGAAGGGACTTCCAAAGCTTGATGAAGTCATCTTCCGTGTCATCCCTGAAAACTCAGCTCGTCTGAATGCCCTTAACACAGGCGAAGTCGACATTATTGACGGCGTAAACTTCAGTGATGTTGAATCAATCGAGAAAAACCCGGATTTGCAGACTTTCTACAGACCTTCTTTGAACGTTGCCTACCTGGGATTGAACAACGAGCGTGGACCGCTTAAAGACAAAAAGGTACGCCAGGCATTGAATCACGCGGTTAATAAGCAAGCTCTAATTGACGCTTTCTTTGCTGGTGCTGCAGAGCCTGCGAAGAACCCAATGCCAAAAACAGTTGCAGGATATAACGATGCTGTAGAAGCATATGAATATGATCCAGAGAAGGCAAAGGCGCTTTTAAAGGAAGCCGGCTTTGAAGATGGCTTTGAAATTGAACTATGGGCAATGCCAGTTCCAAGACCATATATGCCAGACGGAAAGAAAGTTGCAGAAGCCATTCAGAAAGATTTTGCTGAAGTGGGCGTAAAAGCAAAGATTGTTTCTTACGAGTGGGCGACATACCTTGAGAAAACACGCGTAGGTGAAGCAGACACATTCCTTCTCGGCTGGACAGGCGACAATGGTGATGCTGACAACTTCCTGTATGTACTTTTAGACCAGGATAATATCGACAGCAATAACTATGCTCGCTATGCCAACCCGGAAGTGCATGATTTGTTCATTAAAGCTCAGTCTACAAATGACCAGGCTGAACGCGAAAAACTGTATAAGGAAGCTCAATTGTTAATTAAAGAAGATGCTCCATGGATTCCGCTTGTCCACTCTGAGCCTGCACTTGCAGGAAGAGCTGACGTAACAGGATTCAAGGCACATCCGACAGGATCTGACATTCTTTCAACGGTTGAATTCAAAAAATAATGCATCGGGGAAAGGGAGAACATATGCATTCTCCCTTTTCTTTTGAAAAAATAATTATGGAAACTGTAAGATTTATAAAAATTCCAATGTAAATGTTTCTAGCTCCAGCGCCTAGCCCCTTGCGCTTTTCAGGGCTGACCAAGGCGCTTGTGCTTTTCTATCAAGCATCAAGAAAAGAGGTGGGAAGGTGTTTGCCTATTCTGTCAGAAGAATATTTTCACTAATTCCTGTTCTGTTGGGACTATCACTTATTGTATTTTTCATGATCCGAGCAATTCCTGGCGATCCCGCCCAAGTCATTCTCGGGCAGTTGGCCACTAAAGAAGCAATGGCAGATTTAACAAGGGAACTGGGACTCGACCAGCCGTGGTATGTGCAATATTTTAATTATCTTGGCGGGTTGCTGACCGGGGATTTAGGACAATCACTAAGAACGAAGTCGGAAATAAGCAATGAAGTCTGGCCCTATCTAGCCGCAACGATGGAACTTTCATTTGTTGCGATGCTGATTGCGATTTTTATAGGCGTCAATGCGGGAATCATCAGCGCATGGTTCCAGAATTCCTGGTTTGATTACGGAGCGATGATTTTTGCTCTTGTCGGTGTATCCATGCCGATTTTCTGGCTGGGTTTGATGGAACAATGGATGTTCGCTATCAATCTTGATATCCTGCCGACCTCTGGGCGGGAAGAAGTAAGGAACCCTGTCAATGCCATCACGAACTTTTATATTATTGATACATTGATCCAGGGGAGGACGGACCAGTTTGTCGAAGTCCTCAAGCATCTTGTCCTGCCGGCTATGGCGCTCGCAACAATTCCGATGGCCATAATTGCCAGGATCACTCGTTCAACCATGCTCGAGGTGATGAGATCTGATTTTATCAGAACTGCAAGAGCGAAGGGATTAAGCATGTTCTGGGTCGTTTACAAACACTCTCTAAAAAATGCAATCATTCCTGTATTAACGGTTATTGGTTTGCAGACAGGCCTTCTGCTAGGCGGTGCGATCCTTACAGAGACCATCTTCAGCTGGCCGGGTATTGGCCGGTATATTTACGAGGCGATCAATTACCGCGATTATCCAGTAATCCAATCCGGTATCCTGATCATTGCGCTCATCTTTGTGCTGATCAATCTAGTAGTTGACTTATTGTATGCAGCAATTGATCCTCGGATCAAATACCGTTGATGGAAAGGGGAGAGAGCAGATGGAAATTTCAACGCAAAATCAAATTCAGCCGCCAACAGTAAAGGTAGAGGAACAAGTGGCGTCTCCCTGGGCAGAAGCATGGTATAGCTTTAAGAAAAATAAATTGGCTCTGGTTGGAACAGCTATCGTTTTATTCTTTATTTTGCTGGCAATCTTTGCTCCGCTAATTGCACCGGAAGGAATTAATGAGCAGAAAATGGAGGTTCGTCTCCAGGCACCTTCAGCTGATCACTGGTTCGGCACTGATGACTTTGGCCGTGATATTTTTTCCAGGGTAGTTTTTGGAGCACGTATTTCTTTATGGGTGGGAACCTTTGCGGTAATGGGCTCCATCATCGTAGGCTGCCTGCTCGGTATCCTTGCCGGTTACTATGGCCGATGGGTCGATACCATTATCTCAAGAGCTTTTGATATCATGCTGGCATTCCCAAGCATCCTGCTGGCAATTGCCATTGTTGCTGTTCTTGGACCTTCACTTAGAAATGCGCTCATAGCGATTGCAATCATCAATATTCCAAACTTCGGGAGGCTGATCCGATCGAGGGTACTCAGTGTTAAAGAAGAGGAGTATATCATGGCAGCGAAGGCGGTAGGCATGAAGGACAGCCGGATCCTGTTTCAGCATATCCTGCCAAATAGTATGGCGCCAATCATCGTCCAGGGCACACTGGCCATAGCGACGGCGATTATCGAAGCGGCTGCGCTGGGCTTCCTTGGGCTTGGTGCAGACGCACCTAATCCAGAGTGGGGAAAGATGCTTGCAGATGCAAAAGACTATATGATCCAGGCACCGTGGACAATGATTTTCCCGGGACTTGCCATCATGCTGACTGTACTTGGTTTCAACCTGATGGGCGATGGCCTGAGGGACGCACTGGACCCAAGAATGAAGAGCTAATTTTATATGAAGGCTCTTTTTTCAAACTTTGTTGCTATAGACTGCAAAATAAAATTGAATTACCTAAATTTCTTCAAAAAATTAACCCTTATGATGAAAAAAGAGCTTGCAAACCTAGTACCGACCTACAAAATGGCTATTATCTCGTTAAAATCGGCTTTAGGATTTTAACAACAATTTTTACGAAAACAGCCTATCTGAAAAACGAAAAGCAGCTGATAAACCAGCTGCTTTTAAATTTCTGTATTCTGTTCGATTGTGATATTTCCGTCGTCTTTATGGTAGGACTGGAAGCTGGTCACGAGTTTATCAAGGTGTTCAACCTGCTCGCCATATTCCATAATGATCGATACTAGCTGCATGACATGATACAGCATCTGGCTGTTCGTTTCAGCGAGTTCATCTCTCTGTGCCAGAAACAATTCGAAAAGCTCCTTTTTATTGAGGCAGACGTCACCCTCAATATACGACGCTTCAGGCCGTACTTTACCGACATACTTAAGCATTACCTGCTCATGGTGGTTGATCAGGCAATCAAGCTGATGCTGGACGACTTCCTGAAAATCCACCGGAAGATGGGTGAATTCATTCTCATATCGGTGAAGCCTCTTCAATGTTTCCAATGACTTTTTTACAGTATTAATCATCTGCCTATAGATGACAAGCTTACGTGATTTGGCGAGTGTATTATTTTTAAAATAATCTCGTTCCTCTTTATACATCATATACAGCTGATCAAGCTTGATGATGCCCTCGCGAAGCTTTTCGATATCTGCCTTCAAAAGCTGGTGCTCGGAGGCATGGCGTGTACTGAGCCTTATCCACTTCGTAATTTCCTCTGATAAAATAGAACTCTTGTAATAAAGCTTATTTTCATATTTGGGAGGAAGGAAGACAAGGTTGACAATGAATGCCGACACAACCCCAAGCATAATTGTAGAGAAACGGATTAAAGCAAACATGATGAAATCATCACCAGGTGTCTCCATGATCGCGATCAACGTTACAAGGGAAAGTGAAATCGTCTTTTCCAGATTCAGCTTAAGGTTCAAAGTAATAACAAGGACGGCAGCTAGCCCGATGATGAAGATACTGTTGCCAAAAGCCATAACAAACAGGACAGCAGTTGCGGCACCAATTAGATTGCCCTGAATATGTTCAATGATGGATTGATAAGAACGGTATACTGTAGGCTGCAGGGCAAAAATGGCAGCAATCCCGGCAAATACCGGAGACGGCAAATTAAAAATATGGGATAAAAATAAAGCAAGAGTAATGGCAATTCCCGTTTTCAGAATGCGGGCACCAAGTTTCATGTAAAGTGAATTCCTTTCATATAGAGACAGAATATCTCATTCATTAATTTATACTTTAAACCATTTTGTTCAAAACTAAACAATTATGTACTATACAATGGATAGAGAAGAAGTTCAAGGGACAATTTCCCGAAAAACAAGCCTATTTTTAAATGAAAGTGGTTACATATGTTTTTTTCGTGAATTTGAGACTAATAAAGTATGGTTTCCTTAGAATCTGCGGGGATCATCATCTGGAGGGGAATTAATATAATTTTTCAAGAGTACAAGATTTTCCTGAAAAGCTGCTGTATCTTCCTTAAAATCCAATTATATTCCTGAAAAGCTGCTGTATCTTCCTTAAAATCCAATTATATTCCTGAAAAGCTGCTGTATCTTCCTTAAAATCCAATTATATTCCTGAAAAGCTGCTGTATCTTCCTTAAAATCCAATTATATTCCTGAAAAGCTGCTGTATCTTCCTTAAAATCCAATTATATTCCTGAAAAGCTGCTGTATATTCCTTAAAATCCAATTATATTCCTGAAAAACTGCTGGATATTCCTTACCATCGAACCATATTCCTGAATCACTGTAGGAATTCCTTGAAATCCTGATATATTCTTTCAAAACGATAAATGGCCCCGTTTTAGAAGCGGGGCCATTTACACAATTATTCAGTTGAAACTGCCGGGTCTGCCTGCTCTTTTACAGGAACCACCTGGACAAAGTGATCTTCTGGATAGTCCATCAATAATTCAAGCTCCCTCGCCTCTTTTTTCTGGCCATGGCGTGCCAGCATCTCGATGTAGGTGGAGAGCATTTCTTTTATATCCTGAATGCCTTTTGCGGATAGTGTCTCAATGGAGACCTTTGCGCCTTTGGCAATTCTGCGTGCAATGGCTTCTTTGGTAAGGCCCATTTCTGGCTGATGTCTCAGATAAACGACACCGCCAGTCATGCCTGCGCAAATCCATGGTCCTGGATCGCCGAGGACAAGACCGCGGCCATTTGTCATATATTCAAATGCAAAGCCCTTGATATTAGCGTTTGTGCCGATGTTGCCGAATTCTTTTTCAGGAATAGGCTTCTTAACAAGGCCGCCTATAATCATGTCGGCTCCTGATAAACGAATTCCTGCACGTGCGTCCGCATTGCCCTGTGCAACGAGCAATCCCTTTTGTGCTCCGTAGCCAAAGCCCTTACCGACTGACCCATTATAGAAGCCTCCGTCTTTTCCTGGAGATTTGGCGATCATGATTGCTCCGCCAAATGAAGTCTTGCCGACCCCGTCCTGGCCGCCGCCGTCAATTTCGATGCTAATGCCATCGGTGTTGTAGGCGCCAAGTCCATTACCGAGGATAGAGCCTTTATAACGCAGTGTCACAGGCTGAAGTTTTCTGTAAGAACCATCAAGCCGACCGCGTACCCTGTGGCAGGATACCCTGCTCGCCAGCACACGCTGTTCGGCTGTCACAGCTTGGAATTCCCGTGACTGATGAAGCTCTTCGTCGACAGCATCAAGATACTCGGCGCCTGCAGCTACCTGTAACTGTGTTGAAGCAATTTCGGCAACAGCATCTTTTTGATGGGTGATCTGTCCAATTTCAAGCGGCTTCAAAAGGTAAGTCAAATCAAGCAAATCTTTTCCCTTTACCTGTTCCAGCAAGTCGGAACGTCCGACTGCTTCCTGCAGATTCTTGATTCCGGCAGAGGCAGCAAGAGCTTTCAGTTCGCTGCCGAAAGCGGTGAACAGGTTCATGATGCCCTGGACGGCAAGGTCGAATTGGCGCGGTACGAAACGGCGCAATCCATGTTCCTTTGCCTGTGCTTCTGAATCAATTTGTGTTGCAATACCGACATGGCAAGTATCAAGGTGGCAGCCTCGGCAGGTTGTACAGCCGATGGCAAGCATTGAAAGCGTGCCAAATCCGACGCGGTTTGCTCCAAGCAGCATGTATTTAATGACATCCTGAGCACTTTTTACACCGCCATCAGCCCAAAGCTCGACATTGTCGCGCAATCCTGCTTCAAGCAAGGCGTTGTGTGCCGCTTTGATGCCAATTTCAGCTGGGAGACCCACATACTGAAGGGCGTGGATACGGGCAGCACCCGTACCGCCGTCAAAGCCGCTCAGTGTAATGATATCAGCTCCAGCTTTTGCAATACCAACTGCAATCGTACCAATATTCGGAACGACAGGTACCTTTACGGCAACGCGAGCCTGGTCATTGGCAGTCTTAAGTTCATGGATCATCTGAGCAAGGTCTTCAATTGAATAGATATCATGATTGTTTGAAGGTGATATCAAATCGGAACCAATCGTGGCATTCCTTGCTTCGGCAATTTTAGCTGTAACCTTTGAACCAGGGAGATGTCCGCCTTCACCAGGCTTGGCTCCCTGGCCAATCTTGATTTCCAGTAGGTTGGAGGAGTTCAGCAATTCAGCATTGACTCCAAAGCGTCCGGAGGCAACCTGCTGGCCGCGCGTACGCGGGTACTTGCCAAGCATATCCTTGATTTCGCCGCCTTCACCGTTCATGCTGACCATGTTCAGCCGGTCGGCACCTTCGGCATATGCACGGAATGCAATCTCGTTTTGCGAGCCGAAAGACATCGATGCAATGACAAATGGCAAGCTGTGTTCACCTACGCCAATCTCAACTTCTTCCGGTGAAACTCCTGTTTCCGTCTTCTTCAATCCAGTAAGGTGGCGGATTGTTGTAGGATTGCTGTCTTCCTGTTCGGTAATTTTCTCGCGGTACACACCATAATCCCCAGTGGATGCAACCTCGCCAATCGCTTTCCATATACGAGGGAAAAGGTGGAACGTTTTTCCGATTCTTTCTTTTTCGTTCTGGAAATCTTCAGCTCTTTTTATTGCATCTTCTTTCATAGCTTCAAAATTGTATGCAAGTTCATTGGAACCGAAGAAGTTAACGATCACCAGATAATCTGCTACTTCATCGTTCAGGCCGATTGCCGAGAACAAACGGCCGTATCCGCGCAATTCATGGATACCTATTGTCGAGATGACTTTTTCGAGACCCTTTGTCAAGGCGCTGTATAGATTCACGAGCGGCTTGACGGAATCATCAAGCACTGTCATAAACATATAGTATGGACTGATTGCATCTGCGCCAAGACCTAATGCAAGGATGATATCATGCAATGATCTTAAAGAAGCAGATCTCAAAAGGAGTGAACAATCGCGGCGCAGTCCTTCTTTTACAAGCGCCTGGTCGATTGCAGAGACTACAAGGTGCGGATCGAGCCACAATGCGTTATCCTGGTGAGCCATTGCGTCATCAAGCACGAGCAAGGTTTTGCCATCCTTGACGGAAGCAATTGCCTCGGAAGCTAATCTCGTAAGTGCATCCTTTACAGTTTCATCATTGTGAAAAACTGTTTCTAAATAGGCTGCAAGTCTGTCATCCTGATAGAACTGGATGACCTGGTCCATGCTTGGCTGGCCTGTTTCCAACGATGCCTCATAGCCAGCTTTTCCTTCTATAAGGAGAGGAGTGACCAATTCCACAATACTTCCTGTTTCCGTTTTACTGAATAGGGAAGGGCGCTTTCCGAGCACAGTTCTTGTTGAAAAATGCTCTGCTTCACGATCACGGTCAATCGCAGGATTCGTGACGACAGCAACGCTTTCCTTAATAAAATCCGCGATATTTTTGCGCTCTGGATTCATCGCTGCAAGCGGAGCGTCATGTCCAAGAGAGCGGATTGGTTCTGCACCTTTTTCAGCCATTTGTTCAACCAGCTGAACGTGGTCACGCTCCCAGCCGAATGCTTTATATTGCCCGTTGTGGATTTTATCCGGGTATGTCATGGTTACAGTTTTTGCAAGCTTAGGGACATCAAGGCGCTGGCGGGCTTCCTGGAAAGCAATTCGTTCAGAGAAACGCTTGTAAACCTCCCCCTGGAACTGCTCCATTTCGAATACTTCAATTGTATCGCCGTTCCATTTCAGGCCGACCTTCTCTCCTGGTGCCAATGGCTTCGGATTCCCTGTATACTCAGTTGACGAAATGATTCCTGGCTCTGATGAAAACAGGTAAGAACTCTCTGTTTCCACCATCCAGAGGGGGCGCAGACCAAGTGCATCCACACTGAATACAGCTTCGTCAGCAAAGCGGGAAATGATCCCGGCAGGTCCTTGTGCAAAATGGCCCCATGCTTCACGGATATAAGTATATAAATCTTGTAAATGTTCCGGATAAGACTTTATTTCGTTGATGATTGGCGGGAACATCATGTCCATAGCCTCAAACAGCGAATATCCATCACGGCAAATGAATGTTTCAAGTGTACGGCTTAAATCCTGTGAGTCACTGCCATCTTTGACTAGTGGGACATTGACCATGCGTGCTTCGTCGCGCAGTCTTGCGATGGTGTTAATTTCCCCATTATGTCCAAGGACGCTGAAGGGCTGCACACGGAAAAAGCTTGATAGAGTATTAGTTGAATAGCGATTATGTCCAAGTGTCATCGTGGAAGCAACGAGAGGGCTTGCCAGGTCATGATAGTATTTTGGCAGTATGTCTCCTGCACCCATTACCTTATAAACTGCATGGTATTGGCTGAGGGAAGCTACATGGACCTGTTCATTTTTCTCGAAATCTACAATCATAGCAAACAATTTATTCGAAAGTTCCTGACCGGCCTCATCTGCCAGGCATGCGAACTGCCAAAAAACAGGGTTCTCCTGGATGGCAATCGGTCCGAGTGCTTCTGAGTCGGTTACCTCAACAGATGAGAAAATCAGCCTGAGGTTTTGCCCTGCAAGCTTTGCCTCAAGCTCATTTTGAATGGTTTCTGCCTGCTCAGTCCTTGTGATAAAAACATGTCCGACCACAAAGTTTTCTTTGTCAACAGCCTTTTCATCCACGCCAGATCCAGAAAGCTTTTTCTTCCACAGCGCGCGAGGAATGTCGATGTGCACACCAACTCCATCACCTTCGCCATTGATAAAACCTGCGCGGTGATTCATGGTGACGAGGCCATCAATACAGTGGAAGATATTTTCGCGTGTAGGGATTTTCTTTTTTTCGATGCTGGCAACAATCCCACACGCATCATGCTCGAATCTCGAAAAGTCTTTAAACTGGGAAGGGTTCCATTGTGTAGTCATAAACAGTCGGCTTATAAAGGATTCCTTTAAGCCGTTCACCTCCTGAAATAATAATCTATGATTTGTTGTTTGATAGCCTGGTACATGAGGGTATTACTCTTTGACGGGAAATTAATGCAGGATTTAAAGCGGCCACTTGAATGGCGAATTTTAAGAATATTAATAGCAACTATATCATAAGAATTTTCAGAAATCAATTAATTATACATTACTTTGGATGAGGAAATGACTTTAGTTGGATAAAAGAAAAGAAAAAACCCTTTAATGTAAACGTTTTCATTTTGTGTATGAAAAATAACCGATGCCAATCAGGCACCGGTTATGTATAAGAAACTGCATTTTTATTCATTCGCCATCGAGTGAAAAGCCTGGTCAACAGCGTGAAGGGTAGCTTCGATATCTTCCTGTGTATGGGCAATGGTCACGAACCATGCCTCATATTTGGATGGTGCAAGGTTGATTCCCTGCTGCAGCATGAGATTGAAGAAGCGTGCGAACATTTCGCCATCTGTGTTCTCCGCCTGTTCATAATTCTCGATTTTTTCTGTTGTAAAATAGATGGTCATTGCACCTTTCAGGCGATTAATCGTGATAGGAATGCCATGCTTGCTTGCTGAAGATGTGATTCCTTCTTCCAGCATGGCGCCGAGCTGGTCAAGATACTCATAGACACCATCTTGTTTCAACACCTCAAGGCAGGCGATACCTGAAAGGATGGAAGCGGGATTTCCAGCCATCGTCCCAGCCTGATACGCGGGGCCAAGCGGTGCAACCTTTTCCATGATTTCAGCACGTCCGCCATAAGCGCCAATCGGCAATCCGCCGCCGATGATTTTACCCATTGCTGTCAAATCCGGGGTAACACCCAATAAATCCTGTGCTCCGCCGTACATAAAACGGAAAGCCGTGATTACTTCATCAAATATAATCAGGGCTCCAGCCTGGTGAGTTAGCTCTTTAACTTCCTCTAGGAATCCGGGCTTCGGTTCGACGATTCCAAAATTGCCGACAATCGGTTCCACTAAAACAGCTGCGATTTCGCTGCCCCATTTTTCAAGAGCTTCCTTAAAAGGTTCAATATCATTGAATGGAACCGTTATGACTTCCTGGGCGATGCTTTTTGGCACACCGGCTGAGTCTGGAGTTCCAAGAGTGGATGGACCAGAACCAGCTGCCACCAGTACAAGGTCAGAGTGGCCGTGATAGCATCCTGCAAATTTAATAATTTTGTCCCTGCCCGTGTAGGCGCGGGCGACACGAATTGTGGTCATCACTGCCTCTGTCCCTGAGTTAACAAAGCGCACCTTATCAAGTGCTGGCATTGCCTCTTTAAGCATTTTGGCGAATTTGACCTCATGTGGTGTTGGTGTTCCGTACAGCACGCCTGTTTCAGCAGCCCTCTTGATTGCTTCTGTTATATGCGGGTGGGCATGTCCGGTAATGATCGGACCATAAGCCGCCAAATAATCGATGTATTGATTGCCGTCCACATCCCAGAAGTACGCTCCCTGGGCACGTTCCATCACGATAGGGGCTCCGCCTCCAACCGCTTTGTAGGAACGGGAAGGACTGTTGACTCCGCCGACAATATGTTCTAGTGCTTCATTATGTATTCGCTCAGAATTCGTTCTTTGCATTGTAAAACCTCCTACTATATAACTGCTTTTCTATTTTATCATTATTTCTCTATTTTACAGATTGTTTAACTTTTCGTTCATTTATTTGGATAAAAAAGAAGCCCAAAAAGCTTACAGCTGCTTTTCGAGCTTAGGGGGCCAGAAGAAGGCCTTTTTATATTTGTTGTAGTGAAGAAGAGGTGGTTTTGTCAGTAGATCTTGATTGATAAAAGGAATGAGCATCTCTTGTGAAAGCTCTGCGTTTGCTCGCTGAAGCTCCCATTTTGTATGGTGGATATCTCCCCTGACAAGTTTGCTGCCCCGTTTTGTCCACAGGCAGTATCTCTCGGTGAACCAATGCTCCAGGGTCCCTTGCTCCGCGAAAAAAATATCGGATGATGGTTTATACCTGAGGCTCAGTTTTGCGTTCACATCTCCGGCAGGGACACGCTTAGAGTGCAGCTCAAAGTAGTCTTTTTCTTGAAAATCAATATTAGCCTGTTTATAATTCAGTCCAAAAACAGCCTTAGCCCCAATTACTGCCAGCAGTTGGTTTGCATCGAGAGTAAAGAAATATACACCAGATCTTGGACCGTATGATACATATGTCCTTACATTCACTTCCACATAGGAACTGAAGAACGGAATGGGAGGAGTCATTCTGCCATGTGTGTTTTTTACCTTAAACGGAACAATGCCAATCCAGGCACTGCCATCGAAAGTGTCGATTTCCAGCTCACGGGGGACATGCTCCCTTAATGAAGCGGAAGGGACTGGCCAGTGAGCGAATAAAGTGTGATGCCATTCCTGGGTCATCAGCCAGTTCATGTCAGGCAGCGGATAGGGGCGGTGGCTCTGAATAAGCAATTCCTTGTTCAATCAACATTCCTCCCTTTTAGGGTTAAACTACCCCTGAAAAAGCAAAGGTAATCAGGCATAGCATTTGTTTTAGCCCGGAGGATTGGCTAAACTGTTTGAGTGACTAAAGGAGGAAATACTCATGAACGCGATTGAAGTGAACGGTTTGCGGAAAGAATTCAAGGCATATTCAAGCCGATCGGGATTATCGGGTGCTTTCCGTGATCTTTTTACACGTAATTATAAAATAGTTCCTGCAGTGAACGATATCAATTTCACTGTCAAACAGGGAGAGATGGTCGGTTACATTGGGGAAAATGGGGCCGGGAAATCGACGACTATCAAAATGCTGACCGGAATCCTGACCCCAACTTCAGGTAGTGTCATCGTAAATGGTATGAATCCACATAAGGAGAGGGAAAGGTTTGTTCAGACAATCGGGGTCGTATTTGGCCAGCGGTCCCAGCTCTGGTGGGATATCGCTGTCCAGGAATCATTCCGCCTGTTGAAAAAGGTATATAAAGTTTCAGATGCTCAGTATAACGAGCATATGGATCATGTCATCAAAACACTTGATCTTGAGCCTTTGCTCGATAAGCCGGTAAGGAAGCTTTCACTAGGACAGAGGATGCGCTGTGAACTTGCAGCTGCGCTTATCCATAACCCGCCGCTGCTTTTCCTTGATGAACCCACAATCGGCCTTGATGTACTCGTAAAGCTGAGGATCAGGGAATTTTTAAAAGAAATCAATGAAAAGTACAACACGACAATCCTGCTTACCACACATGACCTGACGGATATCGAGGCATTATGCGAGCGGGTCATCATGCTTGATGAAGGAAATATCATTTATGATGGTGCGCTGAAAAGCTTGAAGGAAACATGGGGCGAAGGAAAGGAAATCAGCTTTGAGTTTCTTGAAAAAGCGGAACTCAGCCGTCTTGAGTCTTTGACGGGAGACCTTGATATCAAATGGGAGCTGAATGAAAGGAAACAGATTTTTACCGCGTTGACCTCTGATGATGAAGAAGTTGTGTCGCAGGTTATCGCCCGTACGGTCGCTGCCTATAAGGTCAGGGACGTGAAGATCAATGAGCCATCCACAGAAGAAATAATCCGCAATATTTATGACAAAGGAATGGCGCTGAATGGATAAATATCTCGAAATGATCCGCATCCGTTTTTTAATGATGCTCGCGTACAGGACGAATTACTATACAGGTATCTTAATATATAGCATCAACATCGGTGCCTACTATTTCCTCTGGAATGCGATCTATGGAGGGAAGGGTGAAATAGAGGGCTTGAGCGCCCTGCAGATGACCACCTATGTTGCAGTTGCCTGGATGGCTAGGGCATTTTATTTTAACAATATCGACAGGGAAATGGCGACGGAAATTAAAGAAGGAAAGGTAGCCGTCGAACTGATCAGGCCATACAGCTATCTTGGCATGAAAACGATGCAGGGACTGGGGGAAGGGATTTTCAGATTGTTCTTCTTTTCCGTTCCTGGAATGGTAATCGTGGCCTTGATTTTTCCATTGGAGTTTTCCGCTGATGTTTCTACTTGGGGCATGTTTGCTATTTCAATCGTGCTAAGTTTCTTTATTAACACCCAATTGAACCTGCTTACGGGAATCACTACTTTCTTCCTATATAATAATACGGGCCTGATTCGGGCCAAACGCGTCCTGATTGATTTGTTCTCAGGCCTATTGCTGCCAATCAGCTTCTTCCCGGGCTGGGCTCAGGAAATCATGAGATTCCTGCCATTTCAGGGGATCAGCTATATTCCAAGCATGATCTTTACCAATGGCTTCACAGGCGGGGAGGCAATCGAAGGGCTTATACTGCAGGCCGCATGGGTATTGATTTTAGTGATTCCAACCCAAATTCTGTGGGTCGTCGCGAAAAAACAATTGATCATACAGGGAGGGTGACGAGTGTTCTACATCAGCATGTTCTTTCAATATGTCGCCCAGTATATGAAAACAAGACTTGAATACAGGGCGGATTTGGTTGTTGAAATTTTTTCTGATCTATTATTCCAGGCTGTTAACCTGATCTTTATCCTTGTGGTATTTGACCATACAGAATTTCTGAATGGCTGGAGCCGGGATGAAATTATCTTTATTTATGGTTTTTTCCTAGTGCCATACGCGCTCTTTTCAGCATTTTTCAATATATGGGATTTCAATGAACGTTATATCGTTAAAGGAGAACTTGACCGGATCCTGACAAGGCCTATCCACAGTCTGTTCCAGATCATCCTGGAGCGCATGGAATTGGAGTCATTGTTCGG
Source organism: Mesobacillus jeotgali (assembly GCF_900166585.1). NCBI lineage: Bacteria > Bacillati > Bacillota > Bacilli > Caryophanales > Bacillaceae > Mesobacillus > Mesobacillus jeotgali. The sequence goes on from NZ_FVZC01000007.1 coordinate 824,498, forward strand.
GGCAGTGACCGGCCTGGCTGTCATGTTTTATGCAGGGAGCCGTCTGGAACTTGAAGTAAGCTGGTCCGATCCTTTCTTGTTTATTTTGTTCGTCATAGGCGGAGTTCTTGTCTACGCAGGGATTTTTGTGTTGATTGCCTGCATCAGCTTCTGGGCAGATGCACGTACCTCGATTATGCCAATGATGTACAATATCGGAAATTACGGCCGTTATCCAGTCGATATCTATAACAAAGCAATCAGATTCGTGCTGACCTGGATCTTGCCATTCGCTTTTGTCGGAGTCTATCCCGCTGCCTATTTTCTCGGGAGGGACGAATGGTACGGTTATTCATTTTTAACTCCAGTAATCGGGATCGTCTTCTTCGCCTTGTCTGTATTTGTTTGGAATGAAGGCGTAAAAAGATACCGCGGCGCCGGAAATTAAATATTACTTAGTCAGACCGCTGCCAACGCGAGCAGCGGTCTTTTTGTATTCAATGTTGTTGCGGCAGATTATTGCTTGGGAGAGGAATGTTTGTCAGAAGTAAGTAAGGAGAACTTTGGACAGGATTGGGGGTGGAAGGAGAAAAGCTGTCAGAAGTGGGGTTGACTTTGGACAGGATTGGGGGTGGAAAGAGAAAAGCTGTCAGAAGTGGGGTTGACTTTGGACAGGTTTGGAGTTGGGAGACGAAAAGCTGTCAGAAGTGGGGGTGACTTTGGACAGGTATGGGGATGGAAGGGGAAAAGCTGTCAGAAGTAAGGTGGACTTTGGACAGGTTTGGGGATGGAAGGGGAAAAGCTGTCAGAAGTAAGGTGGACTTTGGACAGGTTTGGAGTTGGGAGACGAAAAGCTGTCAGAAGTGGGGTTGACTTTGGACAGGTTTGGAGTTGGGAGACGAAAAGCTGTCAGAAGTGGGGTTGACTTTGGACAGGTTTGGGGATGGAAGGGGAAAAGCTGTCAGAAGTAAGGTGGACTTTGGACAGGTTTGGGGATGGAAGGGGAAAAGCTGTCAGAAGTAAGGGCGACTTTGGACAGGTTTGGGGGTGGAAGGAGAAAAGCTGTCAGAAGTAAGGTGGACTTTGGACAGGATTGGGGGTGGAAGGAGAAAAGCTGTCAGAAGTAAGGCGGACTTTGGACAGGTTTGGGGATGGAAGGGGAAAAGCTGTCAGAAGCAGGGTCGGCTTTGGACAGGTTTGGGGGTGGAAGGAGAAAAGCTGTCAGAAGTAAGGTGGACTTTGGACAGGTTTGGGGGTGGAAGGGGAAAAGCTGTCAGAAGCCATGAGAACATTGGACAGGTTCAAGGCTAGAAGGAGAAAAGCTGCCAGAATTAAAATCGACTTTTGGCATTATGTCAGTTTTTAATCCATAAATTTACCAGTCAGAATTCCCGCTATATGGACTTGCTTGCATACTCCCATTTTTAAGAGCGTATAGTGAAGGGAGAGAAGCAGGAAATGGGGCTTGAAAATGCAATATTACATTTCGGTCACGTTAATCATTTTAGCTATATTTTTAAGTCTAAGGACATTATTTATCCCTCATAAGATTAAAGGCAAGCAGGTCTCTTTTGAGAATTTCATCACGCTTGCCCTGATATATGCTACGGTAATGGCAGGATTTGGACTTTTATATTATTTACTCGATCTTAAAGGGATCTGGGTGCTGTCAGATGTGAGCATGCGTCCAAGCACATCTTCATATGAGAGAATGGCAACAAGTATGTACTTTAGTGCAATTACCCTGTTTTCTGTGGGGTACGGCGACATTGCACCAATCGGGATAGGCCGGGTGATTGCTGTTCTCGAGGCGCTTATTGGTTATACCATCCCTGCGGCGTTTGTCACCAGGGCTATGTTTGACCAAAAAAGATCTTAATAAACTCTCCGATTTGTATTCCAATCCAAAATTAGATAGGCTAAGGGTAAAACAACCTTATTTTGGAGGGATACATAATGACACTGTCAATAGGTGAAAAAGCTCCAGTATTTGAACTGCCAGCAAGCAATGGCGAGACCGTTAAGCTTTCTGATTTTGCAGGAAAGAATGTAGTGCTTTATTTTTACCCAAAGGATATGACTCCAGGCTGTACAACAGAAGCGTGTGATTTCAGGGATCATCATGAAAGTTTTGAAGGATTGAATGCAGTTATTCTTGGTGTCAGCCCGGACCCAATCAACCGGCATGAAAAATTTATAGCAAAGCATGGTCTGCCTTTCCTCCTTCTGGCAGATGAAGATCACAAAACAGCTGAAGATTATGGAGTGTGGCAGCTTAAGAAAAATTTTGGCAAGGAATACATGGGTATCGAGAGATCAACCTTCATAATAGATAAGGAAGGCAATCTTGTTAAGGAATGGCGAAAAGTGAAAGTGAAAGGCCATGTGGAAGAAGCACTGGAATTTATTAAAGAAAACCTTTAATCGTGAAGACAGCCAGCGTCGGCTGTCTTTATTGCTGCTCTAAGGAAAGTTCTAGGTTAAAATAGTGACATATTGAAATATGACCAGTCCGTCAATCTGCTTTTTATTGGGAGGCTATATGAGTGAAGGAAAAAGAAAAAGCAATTATCGAAGCTGCGATAAAGCTTTATGCGACGAAAGGATTTGCTTCCACTTCGGTCCAGGAAATCGTTAACGAGAGCGGAATTTCCAAGGGAGCTTTTTATCTATATTTCAAATCCAAGGAAGCTTTGTTGATCGCAATCCTTGAATATTATTTTGATTATATACAAAAGAAGCTGGAAGTATTTGAAAGTGAGAGTCTGCCCCCAAGGGTGAAGTTTGGTTTTCAGCTGAGGGCCTTATTCGATACCATGCTTGAACATAAAGAATTTATCATCATGCAATCAAGGGAACAGGCGATTCCTTTGAATGAAGAGGTAAAGGAATTAATGATCCGCAAGTATTACGAAGCGCAAATGTTCTATCAGCATAGTCTGCGAGAAATATACGGGAAAAAAGCGGAACCGCATCTCTGGGACCTTGCACTTATGCTGGAAGGCTTTTTTAACTCTTATATAAAGTTGCTCCTTTTCAATCCGGAGGGTTTTAAAACTGATGAATTAGTTGACTATTTACTGAGAAGAGTGGATTCATTAGTTGAGGGGCTGGAGGGTGAGGATCCGATAGCCACAGAAGAAAAAGTGGATGAACTGATCAAAAAGACAAAAGCATACTTCCTAACGGATGGTCAGGAAATAACAAAGATAATCGGGGAAATGAAACTAGCTATTTCCAATCTTGATAATTGTGAAAATCTGCGGATTTCACTAGAAGTACTGGAGAGTGAAATAGAGAGGGAAGTCCCTAGGATCCCGGTGATCCAGGGGATGCTGTCTAATTTCAAGGATGAACCATCACTTGAATCGTATTATCGATCAATTGCGAAAATTTATCATTTAAAATCATAAAATTCCCGCCTATTTTTTTCAATACAGGCTACTGTCCATTCATTTCAGCTATAAGTGAATATCATTGTATTAGGGCATACCTCCTCAAAACGATTTAGCGGGCTTAAACAGCCCGCCTTTTTTTGTTTTAACACGCTTGGAAGTTGTTTAATTAAGTGAAAATTAATACAATTATTAATACCATATTAACGAAGGGTTGGGTAATGATGAAAATTTACTCCTCGATTCTTCCGGCTGAAGCGTTGCAGGAAGATGTAAAAAATGAATTCCCTCAGGTGAGCTTCGATTTTTATAAAGGTATAAATGAAGAACTTTTTTTTGATGCGGATATTTTTCTTACATACGGTGAAGATTTGACGGAAGCACTGGTCGAAAAGGCTAATAAACTTAAATGGATTATGGTCATGTCTGCCGGGCTGGATAGAATGCCCTTTGATGCATGCAAAAAGCGGGGGATTCTGGTAACGAATGTAAGGGGAATCCATAAAATTCCGATGGCTGAATTTACACTTGGGATGATGCTGCAGCATGTGAAACAGATGAAGTCATTATGGTCTAATGAACAAAGCCGAACATGGGAACGTAAATTGCCAATGGGAGAATTATACGGCAAGACTTTGCTCATTCTAGGTATAGGTGCAATTGGCGGAGAAGTGGCTCGTTTGGCAAAAGCTTTTAATATGCGAACAATTGGTGTGAATCGAAGTGGCCGTGAATCCGACTGGGCAGACGAAATGTATACGATGGACAACTTTAGGAAGGCCTTGCCAGCAGCCGATTTCATAGTATCTGTATTGCCGAGTACGAAAGAAACAAAGCATTTCCTCGATTTAAGCGATTTTGACCTGATGAAAGACACTGCCGTATTTATTAATATCGGCCGTGGTGATTTAGTGAAGGATGAGGTTTTATTAAAAGCACTGCAGGAAAAAAAGATAGCACATGCTTATTTGGATGTTTTCTACATAGAACCCTTAAAGGAAAGTCATCCGTTCTGGAAAATGGACAATGTAACCGTCACACCTCATATATCAAGTCTGACCAAAAATTATATGCCAAGATCCTTTGAAATTTTTAAACAAAATCTTCATACCTATATTAGAAATGGCACGGATTTTATAAATGTGATTGATATGGACAGGGGGTACTAAGATATGAAAATCTATACGAAGACTGGTGACAAAGGAACAACATCGCTGATTTATGGAACCAGGGTAGGGAAGAACGATAAACGTGTAGAAGCATATGGAACATGTGATGAGACCAATTCAATGATTGGCCTGGCAATCAGCTATCTTAATAGTGAGTATTTCAGCGGCAAGGAAGAAATGCTGCAAATATTCCATAAGATCCAGACAGTTATGTTCCATGTTGGAGCTGAATTGGCTACTCCTTCCGGTAAAGAAGTAAAATGGGTCCTTGATGAAAAAGATATAGAAGAGCTGGAAGAAAAAATCGACACATGGGATACTTTGCTTCCACAATTGACTAATTTCATTCTTCCAGGCGGCCACCAGGCCGGAGCAGCACTTCATGTAGCAAGGACGGTTGCAAGAAGAGCAGAACGCGAGGCTGTTGGGTTAGGGGATGAAGTAAACCCGCTAGTCCTTTCATATTTGAATCGATTGTCGGACTTCTTGTTTGTGGCCGCAAGGTATGTGAATATGCATCTTGGAGCAACAGAGCAAACATTGCATCAAGGGTCAAGATTGTAAATGTTTATGGTATGGCAATATTGACAAAAGTGGAATGAAATTAGTACACTAATTATAAATATTATAAAATAAGAATTATAATCTAAAGTAAAGTGAGGTGCATGGCGGTGGTACAGAGTCAGTTGAAAGAAGCCCTTGATACCTTGAAGGATACAGGAGTCCGTATTACTCCGCAACGTCATGCGATACTCGAATATTTAATAAGCTCAATGTCGCACCCTACAGCTGACGAGATATATAAAGCGCTTGAAGGAAAGTTCCCAAATATGAGTGTTGCGACGGTTTATAATAATTTGAGAGTATTCCGTGAAGTTGGATTAGTTAAGGAACTGACGTATGGGGATGCCTCCAGTCGTTTTGACTTTGTGACTTCCCATCATTATCATGTCATTTGCGATAAGTGCGGGAAAATCGTTGACTTCCATTACCCCGGCCTTGACGAAGTTGAACACCTGGCTTCCCATGTAACGGGTTTTAAAGTCGGTCACCATAGAATGGAAATTTACGGCACTTGCCCGGATTGTTCCGCAAAGGAAGTCCACTAATCAATGACGGCTGATGGCATACGCTATCAGTTTTCTTTTTTTATGTGCTGCCTTTTAACAGCTGTTCCAGGTGCTTTTCTCGAAAAGCTGAAGCTGTAAATGAGATATCTGAAGCCTTATGGGACATGCAGACACCATAACATAGTTCCACGGAATGATAAGTTGAAGGTTCGAAATGGAATTGTAACCGAATAAAAAAGAACTCGGCTGATTCCGAGTTCTATTTTTGTTGCTTTCGATTATACTGTTCGTCAAACTCCTTGCCCTCCAAAGACGGGTCAAGGGTTAACGGTTCATTGCAATACATGCAAATATCCACCCGGCCAAGCATTTTGGTGTGTTTTCCGCAGTTCGGACAGACAACCTGTACTGTTTTTGTCGATAACATTCCAATCCAAAAATAAACAACCGTGCTTGCAACTATGAAAAGCAATCCCAGGATCATGAAAATTGTCATGACCAATGGGGAGTTGCGAAAGAAAATACCTGCATACATAACGATAAAGCCTATGAAAATCAGGCTCAACGCAAAAGTGCGGATCTTATTTATTTTATTAGAATATTTAGCCATTGAAATTTCCCTCCCTAAAATCTAACTATATCATATCATTTACGGCAAGATAATCATAAAATTGTCGATGTCTATGTCGAAAATTGTCTAGATGAAATGAAGGAGATTTTATATAATTGTCGAACATATATGCTAACAAACAAATGGAGGAGTTTATTATGGAGGATATCCTTCGTTCAATTTATCAAGAACGCGCAAGCCACCCTAATACCGTAGGAGTGGTTTTGGTGGAAAAAAGGCACAAAGCCATCGCAGCTACTGATACATTCGATGCGATCTTACTTATTATAGTGAAAGAAAATAATGAGCCTGTTTTTATTAAGCATTATTCCTACAAGAATAAAAAAGCAGCTATGCATATTGTTACGGAAAAGCAAATTAATGACTGGCTACTTACTGGAAGCAATAAAAAAATTATTGATTGGCTTTATAATGGGAAAATTGTTTTTGATCGAAATGAAAGGATTGCCAACCTGAAGCATGAACTAAGGGAATTTCCATTTTTCGGCCGTAAGATTAAAATGGGGATCGAGTTTGCGAAACTCATTAGAAGGTACTCCGATGGAAAAATGTTATTCGATAACCTCAATTACTTAGATGCCTATAATCATGTTGTTCATTCATTACATCATCTGGCCAGACTTGCGGTCATAGAAAATGGCTTCCATCCGGAAGTGACGGTCTGGCATCAAGTAAAACAAATCGAGCCCGAGATCTATAAACTATATGAAGAATTGATTTGCAGTGAAGAGACAATAGAAAAAAGATTAGAGCTTTTGTTCCTGGCAAGTGAATTCTTGATTCATCAGAGGACAAAAGTAGGAAGCCAGCATTTGGTTGAATTGATGGAAGGCAAAGAATATTGGGCATTCAGTGAGTTGATGTCACACCCAGAGCTCTCGCCGTACAACGTTGATTTAGGAATACTTTTAGAATATCTAATTGATAAGAAGGTCATTGAAGTAGTGAACATTGAAACAAAAGGACAGGGTATTTACCACAGGAATTATAAGGTAGCCGAAAAGTTATCCTGAAAAAGCGAAAAAAACATATTGACCATTTGAAAATTACTTGGTATATTAATAACCGTCGCTGCGAAACAAAGAAAAAATATATTCGCGGCAGACGGTTACAACTTTAAAAGTATTTTTCACACGAAAACATTTTTGAAAAAAAGATGTTGACATGAAAAGTGCTGGATGTTATATTAGTAAAGTCGCTTCTGGGCGACATGCTAACTAACTTGCTCTTTGAAAACTAAACAAACAAGCGTCAACAAACAATAAATTAATCATGGCTTCTATTATAGAAGAACATGAGCCAACGTTTTAACTTATGAGCTAACTCATAACTCTTTTTTGGAGAGTTTGATCCTGGCTCAGGACGAACGCTGGCGGCGTGCCTAATACATGCAAGTC